>JAGXOB010000026.1 GCA_019894735.1 Promethearchaeota archaeon
TTTTTTTTTCTTTAGCGTCTAATTCGAGCCAATTACTTACATCTCCTAACTGCTTTCTGGAAGAATTGCATAATATTCTTAAAAATGGGATAAAATCTTGAACAACTTCGATGTCAGAGATATTGTATTTCTTTTGGATTTTCTCTACTATTGATTTTTCATTCGCTGTTAGAGAAAAAAATCCCGAAGATGTGTATCTAGGGAAATTTATACTATGATAACTCTCATCTGGTACCCTATTTTTTCTTGACAAAACAACACCTCCAGCAAAAAGATCGTAGAAATAAGGGAGTAGAGACCAGTATTGGTTTTTTCGGATTCTGCCAAAAATCTCGTCAGCTAAAGAAAGATTTTCATAAGCGTCAGCGATCTCATTGTTACGTCTAATAAACGACGTAAGATTCTCGTTAATCCATTTGTATAAGAAATTGTAATCTACATCAGATTTGTTGGTTAAATCTCGCGCTTCTTTTAATGTGTTAGCTTTTTGAAATAAATCTCTAACTATTGCATGAATTTTTTCAGTATTATCTCTATTTAAATGTAAAATTAGTTCTTTATTGTCTTTATCTGAAGAACCTTGACTTATACCCTGCAAATCATTAATAACTCCCCTCAAATCCCCGCTGTTTTTATTGATTATTAAATTTAGGTCATTTATGCTCAAATTAGATATCTTTTCTTTAGAGACTATTTTTCTAACAATTTTTTGTGTTTCTTCATTAGTTAAGGAATCTACTTCAAATCTTCTGATTTTTTTGTAAAGCGATTGAAGATTCTGTTTATATTCATTAGAGCACATGATGATAGGAAATTGCGTATTTTCAATAAGTTTAATAATTGTTGGGACAGCACCTCTATCCGTAACTCCATAAATTCCATCAATTTCATCGATTAATATTAATTTCTTTTTACTTTCAACTACAAAATCCATAATACCTCGAGATTTTGTTGTTTCCCCTAACTTGGATTCTAGAACCGCTTTTGTACGGGTATCGGAAGCATTAGTTTCTATAACTTCCATATTAAGATCATTAGCTAGAGCGAAAGCAATCGTGGTTTTCCCCACTCCTGGAGGCCCTTCAAGTAATACTGCTGCTTTCTCAGGAGCTAATTTTAATTCAGCCTTTTGTTCTTTTTCTTCGTGAGATCGATTATAAGCTCTAATTTTTTTGTTTGCTTCGTTAATTTTTCTTTTTTCTTTAAAAAAATCTAGTATAAAATTCCTCAATTCCTCAGCTATGTTAACCTTTTGCCTTCCGACTTTAGCTACAGGTAAAACCATATCCTTAATTGAATTAGGGCGATACTTTTCGACCCATGGTACTTTCTCACTAGATTCTACTGTCAAATAAACCACCTACAAAAACTCTGAAAAGTTACATAGCTTAGCTAACAAATTCGAGATCTGGATGTCGGTATCTCTCCCATCAATTGCTCTAAAATCCGCATCCGCTATTAATTTTAGTATCTCAGTTCTAGAATATTTACTAATTGGAATTTTTTCTAACTCAGTTAGCATAATTTGAAACATTTCTTGGGAATTATATTTATAACTTGTTTGAATTTTCCTAGATAATTCTCTCGCTTTAAGAAAATTACCTTTAAAACACATTAATAAAAGTCCTCTAACCATATCACTTTTGGAATTAATAGAGTTCTCGTACAACATCTCCGAATCGATAACATCCCCACTCACGGCGCAAAGTTGAAGTAAATCTATTGCGTGGGAGATCTTACCTTCAGAGGCTTTATAAAGAAATTCAACGGCATCATGTTCTATTTTTAGAGATTCTTTTTGAGCTATATTTTGTATTAATCCATTAAATGAGCTAAAATCCACAGGTGAAATTAGAAATATCTGACATCTACTTAGTATGGGATCTATAATTCTTGAAACCTTTGTTGTTATTAGTATCATTCTACAATTTGTACCATATTTTTCCATTAATCTTCGAAATCCCTGTTGATTCGAGCCTAAAGAATCGAAATTTTTTACGATGAGAATTTTGAACGGAGCTTCTCCTAAAACTTTTAATTGTATAAAAGGTTTAATCTTAACTCGAATAAAAGCGGGGGTTGTAATTCTTATTCCCGCTAGACTCCCTAATTTACTTTTTGAAATATATGCTTCAGAACGAGCTTGTTTCATTTCCTCCTCAGTTAAAGGAATATTTGAATAAACTAATTTTGAATTTGTATCATAATACCTTCCTAAAAATTCCTTTGAAAACAGATTGGCTATTGTTGTTTTTCCGATCCCCTCTTCTCCAACGAATAATAAATGTGGGAAATTCCTCTGATTAATTGCTTCAATTAATCTTTTTTTAATTAAGTCTCTCCCGCATACTTCATTTAAGGATTTAGGCAAATATTTTATTCGCCAAATAGGAATCTCTGAAACCAAACTCTTTTCCTCTCTATGTTTATTTATCTAATTTACGAACTAATATATTTAATCAATTGGCCAATTAAGGCTACTAAATGAATTCTCTCGTCTGCTCCTTGGCTAATTCTGTAATCTATATCTCCAATGAATGCTATTAAACTATTGTAATCATTAGTTTGAATATCAAGATCAACGATCCGTTCTAAAATCTGTCTTATAAAATTTCTAGAATCTAAATTTTCAATCGTGTCGAACAACTTTTTTACTTCATTTAGATCTTTAGCAAGGATTACATTCATTAACTTTTCTAGTGTTTTATCATCCAAAAATCCAGAAATCTTTAGAATTTCGTTCGAATCTAAATTATCTATCAATTTAAGTGAAACGGACATCTGCAAAGTATTAATAGCTTTTCGTAAATCCCCGCCTGAGATGAAAAATAGAGTTTCATACAATTTATTGGCACGAGTTTGAGGAATTTGTAATTTTTCTTTGTTTACTATAAACTTTAAACGCTCTACTATTTTATCTTTAGTTAGATTCGTAAATCTAAATACAGCACATCTAGAAATAATTGGATCGATTATTTTATTGATATAATTACATAATAAAATAAATTTTACATTACTAGAGGCTTTCTCAATGATCCTTCTTAATGCTTGTTGGACTTGGGTAGGAATATTGTCCGCTTCGTCTAAAATTACAAATTTTAAGGTGTTGTCGTTAAGAATTAAGTTTTGATTAACAAAACTTTTTATCACGTTTCTAACATAGTCCATCCTAACTGTGTCCGAGGCGTTTAGTTCTAACACATTTGCGTAATAATTCTGCTTCTTAATCGCATTTTTGGCAATGATTAAAGCTGTACTTGTCTTCCCCGTTCCAGCAGGACCCGCAAATATCATGTGAGGCATATCATTGCTTATAGCAAATTTTTTTAAGGTATTAATGGCTATACTCTGACTTACCACATCTTCAAAAGATTCTGGCCTATATTTTTCAACCCACGGTTTTTCTTCTTTAATCCCAATAATCTTTCCCTTCTATTTGGAATCCTCAGGATTTTCTTTAGATATATCTAATTCTAAAACCTCGTATACCTTTTTAAAATGCATTTTTGCGTAAAGGCTGGCGGCTTCCCTCGCATTTTCTTTAATATTAACTTTTATTTTTTCTACTTTAATTTTCTGCAAATGTTCAACTGCTTTTTTAACGAGTAGTTCACCAGTACCATGCCCTCTGTATTCCTCCATAAGATATACTTGCTTAATGTAACCTTCGAAAGCACCATATGGATCGATTCTTAGCTCTGCAATAATCATTCCAATAACTTCATTATCCTTATCTTCGTCGATCGCAATTAAAATCCCATGGCGTTGTAACGGATCATACAATCGTCTGGAAATGCCCCAGTCAAACCGTTTGTTATCAAATTCACCCCCGATCCTTGAAATTAATAATTTCATTAACCTTTCAAGAGATTCGATGCGATCCGGTGTAGCATTTTCTATTCTAATATTTTTCATAATTAAATCATCTGGAAAAACAAAATAACTAACAATAAATTATAGATTACTTTCTAAAAATTTATATTTTCGTGATTAATAAATAACGGCTTTTTACATGTCTTAAAATGCAAGAATAAAAGGAATAAAGTTAAATTTTAACGTGCTGAGACTCCATCCCAGGCTTTGACTTCAGGATCTTCATAACCACAAACACTGCATTTCTGGTTTACTTCCCACGCTTCTAAAGCAGGATGGACCCTAGTGAAAAGCGATCCACACTGTCCACATATCAAGTATTTAGCTCCACAACCATCACACATTTTCAATTGACCTTTTTCAACGAATCGAAATGTCCTCGACATCCAGTCGTCGTTAACTAATCGAAAGGTCTCTCCACCACATTGAATACACTTTTTACCGTCAAATTCAGCCATTTTTTAAAATCAACATTTTTTAAAATTTTAGTTTTAATGTAATAAATAAATAGTGTGAATATTTAAAAAAATAAAGTATTCCATATTTAAAATTGCTTCGAAAATGCATTTGAAATAAAATTAAATAAATTAAAAAAAAAATTACATTTCTAACTTTTTAGTTGACACAACTTCAGGATTAACTCTTTCCAGTTCTCCAATTAATTGAAAAACTTTATCATCGCTTAAGGTTTCACTAAATTTTATCAACATTTCTTTGGAACCAACAAATAAACCTTTTTTTTTCATAGGTTTTCCATCCTCTTTTAAAGGATTTACTTCCAGAAATAATAATGCTGGGCGAGTTTTAGTTGCAGGAACTTTAACTACATTTACGCCAGGTACTGGGGTTTCCATCTTCTCCCAATTGGCTCCAGTTTGTAGGTGGTTTTTTAATTGAGCTTCAATATCAGCCAAATTTAATCACATTTTTTTTCATAATTATAATTTATATTAGGTGTTACATATAATATCTAATATATATACTTAGAGGTATATAAAAACTTTGTGATATCGAAGAATAGAACATTTGTATTAATACTGAGCAGACAAAAATCCCAAACAATTGATAAATCATTAAATCTTATCTATTTTTATTTCGTCGGATTACTTGGGGTCAATTTCCATTAAAAACTTTAAATATCACCTCGGTATATATAATTGTATAGAAAAACTTAGAGTTTTTCTAAGAACCTCATAAAATTGGTGATTAAAATAAAATTAATTTCAGTAAATTTACCCGAATCCTATCTTAAGGTCCTTGAGATACTTGTAGTAGAAGGTAAGTTCCCAAATCGAAGCGAAGCAATTCGTGTAGGAATTAGGGATTTAATTCGGACTGAGTATCTTATAGAGGAGAGCGTTAAGAGAAATCTTAGCCCCAATTTAATCCAGAATGAGATTGAAAATCAAATTCAAGAAATTATTTAATTTTTTATTCTATTTTTTTCTTTTTTTACATTCTAATTGATTGATTTGTCTTCATCGTCGTCATCATCTCCCATCAATCTTCTTATTCTTCTTCGTCTTTCAGCTCGTCTTTCAGCTATTTCTGATCTAATATCATCTTTTTCGATCTTCAGAACTTCTTTTTTCTGTTCTGGAGCCTTTTTAATATCCAATTCTTTCTTATAGGTATTTACCCTATCTTCTATTGTTGAAATAAATTTCATTCCAATTTTAGTTTGTTTTAAGTTATACAAAGCTTCGTTTAACTCTGTTATTGCTCTCAGAAAAGAATTACTTGAAAGAGAAATTTGAGCTTTATCTAATGCTCGATATGCGAGCTTGAATTTATCGCTGTTCTCATCCTTATCTAGATCAATTTTTGTAATAATTGGAACCTGACTCGCATTTTCCAACACCTCAATTTGCTTATTCAGATCTTTAATCATTTTATCTTGGTCTGTGTTTTCTATTTTCTTAATTATTTTCCTTAGAGCTAAAACTCCTTCATTGTATTTAAGCGTCTTAATTGTATCATTAGCAGCATCATGTTCTTTTTGAATCAATTTTTCACGTTGTTTACGTTTTTCTACTTTCTTTTGTTTGTCAAGTTCTTTTTGTTTTTCTTCTGATTCTTTTAACAAATCCTCTAACTCTTTTTGATCTTCATCTTTCTTCTCTTGGATTGCTTTTAGCTTTTCTGTTTGTTTCATCTCTTTTTTAAGTATGATTAACAGATCGTTATTAATCCGGCTAACTTCACGTTCCCATCCAATTTTTTTGAACATGTCTCGTCCCAATATGTATTTTTCATGGGCTTCTTCGAATTTTTTTTTGTTTTTTAATTCGGTTCCCTCTTCTAGGAAACGAAAAGCTTTTTCTGAAATTTCTCTTTCTCTCTCTTTTTCCTCCTGAAATGAGATTACTTCTTTTCTTCTTTGTTCTTGTAATAAATCTTGTAAATCCTTAGCTTTGCTAATCTTTTCTTGAAGTTCGGCTTCAACTTTTAATTTTTCTTTCTTTTTCTTTTCATTTTGTTCTTTTTCTCGCTCAATTCTTTCCTTTTTTATTTTAATAACATTTATCGAATCTTTAATCATTCTGATTCCTTCGGGCCATTTTATCTCAGCAAAAGTTTTCTCGCTTTCCTTGTAATAACTCACTGCTTTTTCAAAATTATTTTGTTTTAACTCCTTTTTAGCAAGATCCATGAAATTGAACGCTTGGTCTTTTTTAGAATTATATTCCATAGCGTTCCTTTCTTTAACTTCAAGCGCTTGAGTTTTCAATTTTAATAACTCTTCTTCTGCTTCTTTTGCTAATTTTTTCTCAATTTTTTGCTTTTCAATTTGTGCTTCTTGTTTTACGGTTTTTTGTTTCTCGAAAGTTCTCAATCTTTTGTCAGCGATAAATTTATCTTGATAGTGATTCACAGAATTATCTAGTTGATTTGCTTCTTCAATCCAACCAATGCGTTTGAAATCAAGTTTAGCTTTTTTGTATAAGGCAATTATTTCTTCGAATGGGGACTCTATATTTAGAATTCCTTCTTTCTTTTTTAGTTCATATTCTTGAGCTAATTTTTCGGCACGATTAATGCTATTTAAAATTTCCTCAGATTCTTTGGATTTTGCTATCTTTGACTTTTCAAATTCAATAATTCTTTGTTCATGAACAAAAACTTCCTTTTTAACGGCAATGGGTACTTTTTGCTTAGGAGCTTCTAATTTTTGGTTCTCAAGAGCTCGGAGGTTATTATCTTTTATTCTCTTGTCCTTATAAAAATTTATTGTCCCCATTAATTTGTGTGCTTCATCTTTCCATCCTATCTTCTGGAATAATTTTCGTGCGTTCTCATAATTCAGAATTGCTTGATCGTAGGGACTTTTATAGGCTAAAATGTCCTTTTTTAGACTTAATTCATAACTCCTCACATCTCTTTCAGCTTCACCAATCAGATCCATTGCTTTTTTTGTTAATTCTTCAGTCTCTCTCTCTTGACTACTGAGTTCTTCCAATTCTTGATATCTAAGTTTTTTCTCCTCTTTAGGTGTTTTTAAGGCATCTTCAAATTCCATTTGTTTTTTGTTTTTATCCGCTTCTAATTCACGTAAACGCTTATCTTTTTCGTATTTTTCTTGATAAAGTATTACTTGATTACCATATATTTCAGCCTCATCCTTCCATCCCCGAGCATACACTAATTCTCTTATTTTCTTATAATCTTCAGCAATTTCCAAATATGGGGATGATTTTTCAAATTGTCTTCTTTTTATAGCCAGTTCATACTCACGAGCCAATTTTTCAGCATTTTCTATAACTTCATCGATCATTCTCTCAAATTTTTCTTCCTCTAGGTCTTTCGTAGTAAACTCTTCGAGTTTTTTGAGTTTATTAATGTCAGCACCGACAGATTTCTCTGGTTTCAACATCTTTTGCGCTTCTTCAAATTCTTCTTGCTTAAATGCTTTTTTATGCTCGATTTCTCGTAATTTTTTGTAATTTTCTAGCTTTTCTTGGTAAAACTTAATTTGATTAGTGTAGACAAGTCCTAGCTCGGTCCAACCTTTTTCTAAAATTCTTTTCCTTAAATTTGTGTATATTTCAATTATTTCAAGATAGGGTGATGTTTCTATAAACGTCCCTTCCTTCAACGCTTTTTTAAGTGCTACATCATAATCCCTTGCCATTTTTTCGGCATTGTTTATAATAATATTAATTTCATCTTGAAATTTCTTCTCATCGAATTCCTTTTGTTTTTGAGCTTCAACTTGCTTTAATTTTTCTACATCGAAACCGTCTTTTTTAGTCTTTTGGAACTCTTCATAAACTTTTTTTTCTTCATCTTTTTTACTTTCAAGTTCTCTAACTTTCTTCTCTTTATCAAATAGTTCAGTATACTTCTTGATATGGCTTGAGTAAATAACTGCGTCCTCGTTCCATCCTTTTGCTAATACTTTTTCTCTTGCTTCAACAAAAATTTTTATGATTTCGGGATATTCGGAATCAAAATTTAAATTTCCCGCCTTAACGGCTTTTTTAAAACTAGAGTCGTATTCTCGCGCTATTTTTTCTGCTTCTTTGACAGAATTCTCAATTCTCTCTCTAAATTCTCTAACCTCTGCTTCTTTACTTCTCTGTTCTTTAAGATGTGCTTTCTGATCATCTTTTACGCCATCAAATGATGTAACTTCCCTAATTTTTAAAGATTCATCGAAATCTTTTTGTTTTTGAATTTTTTGACTCTCGATTTCCCGGAGTTTATTGTCTTTTTCAAATAGATCGTAATAATGCCTAATTTGATTGTCGTAGATAGCTATTTGGTCTTTCCATCCTTTTTCATTTACTTTTTGTTTTACTTGCTCATAGATCTTTATTACTGTAGAGTAAGCGCATTCCTCAACCATTTCTCCCTTTTTAACCGCCTTTTTCATGTTGATATCGTATTCTCTAACTAACATCTCAGCGTGATTTATCATCTCAGAAATTTCATTTTGGAAGTTAGTTTCTTCTTGCTTTTTTTCAGCTTGTTGTTTTAATTTTTCAGCTTGCACTTGCATTTTTATCTGTTCTTCAACATTAGCGCGTTCTATTAATTGAACATCAATATGTTTCTTTTTAACTAGTTCTTGTTGTTCTCTTTCTTTGATTTGTTGCCTTTCAAATAGAAATCGTTCTTTTTCTCTTTCAATCTGTTCAATCATATTTTCAATCTTTTTTACTTCATTAATCCAATTGATTTCTTCAAATAACAAAACACTTTCTTTAAGTAACCTCAATGAATCATCATATTGACAAATCTTTTTTAACTCCGTCGCCTTTCCAATTTTTTCATAAGCTTGATTAGATTTTTCATTTTCTTTTCTCTTTGCCTCTTCAAAAGCTCTAATTTTCTGAGCTTTTAATTCTAATTCAGACATTTCACCTTCAGGTTCTTGTTGCGGTGTAACCATTTTCTCGCTAGTCGGGATCTTCTGTTTTCGTAAGTAATCAGCTTTTCTATTATAACAATCTTCAACCAACTCGTTAATATTCTCTAATTCAGAGCTCTTTCCTATGTTCTTTAGAATCTTAATTGCATCGTCATATGTATCAAGAGCCGCATTAAACTCTTTGTTATTTACAAGTTCTATAGCCTTTACAATAAGCGAATCAGCTTCTTTATAAGATTCTTCCTCACTCTGGGCTATTTGATCCTCTTCTTGAGCCATCTCAATTTCATTACCTATTTCCAATTCGCGTTCTCTAAAAGTTTTCTCTTTTAATAAATAAACTTCGTCGATCTTACCATTTAAGGCGTTAATTTCGGCTGATTTATTAATTTGTGCATATAATCCAACCGCTTGTCGTAAAATTTCGATAGCATCGTCATAATATTGCGTTTCTACTAACGACAATGCATGTCGTACTAATTCAATTGCTTCCGAAGCTATCTCTTCTTCGATGTTCCCCATATCAGAAAAAAACGCTTCTTTTGTTGGATCATCATCGTCATTAAATTCCCTATTATTTTCATTTTTAATATCCCGTTCGTCCATGGTCCCATCAATTTAATAAAAATTATATTTTTATATTAAAATCTTAAATTTATGAAGTTAAATATTATGTTGAATGATATTAGTTATTTTCGTTTAAGAAATAAGGTATCGCCGTTATTTTTCAGCATCTTAAGAAGAAATTTTAACTAGAGTTCAATTTCTTCAAGATTTTTATTCAAATAGTTGTCACATACTTTTTCTCCTTCAACAGTTAAAGTCCAACCGTTAGAATCTTTCCGAGCCAAATTAAGTTCTTCAGTGCTCATTAGAATACTAAGTACTTCTTCTTCGGTTTTCTTAATATCAAAATCAATCCGTAAGCTAAAAACAACTTCATCTAAAGGAACTGGTCGTCCAAGTTCATCCTCCATTACACCTAAAGCCGCGATTATTTGCTGCTGTTCCCCTATTGCACCCTCCATCTTGTTTGATACTTCATCAAGTAACCAAGGAAACTTATCCAACATCATTTTAATTGCATTTTCATTACCGCTTTCGAAGATTCTATCAAATTCTTCCCGAATTTTTTTCTTATTAACCATTATTGAGCACCTTAATTTCTAAACAGAAAATACTTAATATTAGTGATTATCTTTTATATTAAAGCATTATAATATCTAAAAAAAAATTTATCTTTTTAATCTTAAGTATAAAAAAGAAAACTGATGATTTTATTATATGGCAAAAAAATCTTGTGAAAAACATAAAAATTTTAACTATTACTGTGAAGAATGTCAAAGCTTAAATCAAGTGAGTGAAGCTCGATTCAATTATAGCCTTTTAAAAAAAACTCGTCGTTATAAAAAATTTCTCTTACTTATTGCTATAATTGTTGTTGTTGTCATTTTATTAGCGGTTTTTTGGTTGTGGCCATCGTGGTTCGGTAATATAAACCTTCAATCTCAGTTGTACGATAGTAAAGCTGGGGGGTTAGATTATTTTGATTTTTTCTTCCTAAATTTTTGGTCGACAAATTTCTTATTTAACAAAACCGCGTTGATAGGTGCCTTTATTGGAAGTATTATAATGAGTCTCCCACCTGAAAGGAACTTGTTAACTCTTATTGGGACAAAATTAAGGTTTGGAAAACCATCATATTGGAAATCTTTGATCGTTTGGTGGACTTTTGGATTTATACTATTCTATTTTTTAGGATTGCTCCTAAATGCTAATAGTGGCGGCTTTGCTTGGACGCTCTATTTAATTGAAAATGGAGAAATTCAATTATCTCCCAATCTAATCTTTGATGCGTTCAATGTGATTTTCAATGCAAATAACACGGATTATGTTACTGTTTACATTTATTCAAATCTAATTGTACCAATCGTAAGTTTTGTGTTTGGAATTATAATTTTTCGACTAATTCTAAATATAGTGAAGAATGTCTATTTAAGACGAAACGATTATTTGGTGATTGGAAATATTTTAGTAATTATTGGCTTACTTTGTGGATTAGGATTTGTCTTTCTTCCAACCCTTTCTTTAGATGGAATAAATGTCATTCAAATTTTAGGACTAATTTTCGGATTTTTCTCGTTTATATCATTAGGAGTTCTCATTTATCTATTTGGAAAGGCTCAATACAAGAAAGATATTAAAAATTATATCTTTTCAAGGAGTAAGCAGAAAAAAATTATCTATGTTGTTGTAATCACGGTAGTTTTCGTAATATCACCATTAATAATAAGTATTGGACCACTATTGAACCTAAATAACTCTGCAGTGTGGACAGAGCAGCAATGGCTCAAGAAATATAGCAGGGAAATCGAATGGACTAGGGCGTGTGCTGGATTAGACATGTTTGAGGAACGACCAATTGGAAACTTTACCGAGTCGTCCACAACTTCAGACGCCTTAATGGTCTCTCAGATTAGACAATTTGATCAAAACTTTGCAGTCCAATATTTAGCCGCTTCAATAGGTTCTACTTTTGAAGGTTTAGCAGATTCGGATATAATATATATAGACAATAAAGAATATTGGGTTGCTCCTAAAACAGTTAGATTCTCTGAAATTACTGGAGATGCAGTTCAAACTAATACAGAATTATATGATCATGTCGAAGGATTTTTAGCAATGGACACTTTTACTGGTAATCTAGTAAATGTGACACAAGAATTTAATATATCCGAAAATTACCCGATATTTTTTGGAGAAAGCGAAAGCCAACGATATCTTGAACAGACATTAGGTTATTATGAAGAAGGATCACTAGGAGCCTACGATTCTGACATAATACTTGGCACAGAATGGGCGTTAGGAATTCCAAATAATGAATTCAGATACGAAGGAGAACCTGATGGAACTCTTTATGGCTTAGAAGGATTTTGGAAAACGTTAAATATAGGATTGTTTGCATACGCATTTCAAACTGAACATCAATATCTTATCCATAGAAATGTAAGATCTAGAGTGGAGAATATACTTCTTCCACAATTAAGAATTGATAACGATCCTTATCTAGTATTCAACATGAATTTAGGTAAAATGTACTACGCTGTTTCGGTTTACACTTACATTAATGTTGGCGCTTACGCTCAATATCCAATATTAAGATTCTTAGGCGTTAGCTTAGTGGATGTATTAAGTGGAGAGATGACTTTTTATAAAAATCCCACTTTAGAAACATCTAACGATCCAACCTTACCTCTCTGGGAAATTTATTTAGACAAATATACTTGGCAAGATACTAATTTACCTGCCAATGAATGGCTTAAAGACCAATTGAGATATCCGGAAGACTTGTTTGAATTACAGCTCGAAGCAAATTACATATATCATGTGCAAAATTCAGTCTCATGGAGACGAGCTGATGATTTCCACGAAAGACCAGAAGACGGTGATTTATTCTACATAGAATCTGATTTAGGGGATGGAATTGAATATGTTGGTTTAGATCTAGTAGAATACAAAGGATTAACGGCAACTTTACTCGCTGGAATGTACGTGATTAGACATGGTGATCATTTTGGTGAAGCTATTTTCTACTATACGAGAGATTCTGGGGAAAGTCTTGTAGGCCCGACAACTGCTAGAGAAACATATCGATCTGAAGCAACTCAAGATATATCATTAATTTCGGGGGCTCGACATGGAAATACACTATTATATCCATTAGGAGGATCAATCTATTATTATGTTCCAACCTACAGTACAGCTGGTAGTCTTCAACAATTAAAACTAGCAGGATTAGTAGAGGCTTTTAACAGAGAAGTAGGTTACGGTGAAAATGCGCAAGAAGCTTACAATGATTTGAATTTGACAGGTACCGTAGTTCCTTCTAACATTTCACTATCGTATAATTTCGAAATGGAATCTACGATGACTTTCCCGAATGATCCAGCACACTTCATAATTGAACTTCAGAATTTAGATAATAACTTCTCTGCTCCGGGTTTGCAGGTTAAAGTCAACTTATCGATTTACACCAGTACGGTGATCACTAATAATCTTAACCTAACTTACGACTTAATTTTACCACCATATTTATATCCAAAAAATTTTACTTATGTAGATGTTCCTAACACGGTTACAAACTTCACAGTAGTCGATACCCC
The DNA here is from genome assembly GCA_019894735.1 of Promethearchaeota archaeon. The sequence continues at coordinate 13,411 of JAGXOB010000026.1, forward strand.
TCTATATTTTGGTGAAGGATTAGTATTAAATGGATTCGTGAATACAACAATAGGAGGCATAATCATTTTCTATAAATGGACCTTAATTGTAAATGGTGCGATTTTCTACACTTCTCCAGAAAACCTGATATCTGTATATTAATAACTAATTTTTTTTTTTTAATTTTTATAGTAAATTTAAAAAATATCGATTTATAAAAAAAGATTTTATATAAAGTGATGCCCGTTTTATGAAGGTGAAATTAAAAATTTCGAAACAGAATCAGCTTAAAAAAAGGTTTAAGTTAAGTTTTAGGTTCTGGTTCTTCCTTTACCTTTATTAGATTCAAGAATTTTTCTACTTCGTCTTTCGAGCACATGTGAAATTTTTTATCTTCTGCTTTGATATATGCGAATCTGGTGTTTTCTTTCGTTGGTTCCTCATTTATCGATTCTTTAAGTGCATTTAAGGTCAATTTTACGGCCTCATCGAAGGTCAAACCTTCTTTATAATTTTCTTTCAAGTAATCTCTTGCTGTAGCTTCTCCGCTCCCTAACGCGTAAGCTTTAAACGCCCTATAAATTCCGCTTGGTGATGTTGTATAAATCTGAGTTCCTGCGGAATCAATCGCAATAAAGAACAGAGCACACCCGAAAGGTCTTATACCTCCAAACTGAGTATATTGCTGCTTTATATCGGCTAGTGTTTTTACCAACATGTTTAATCTGACAGGTTCGTCGTAAGTTAAACGAAAGGATTGCGCTTGAACACGAGCGTAATTAATTAGAGTTCTTGAATCAGCGTGTAATCCTGAAATGGCTACTCCAATGTGTTCATCAACTTGAAATAACTTATCAATTGAATCAGCGTCAATTAAATTAGAAGGAATTTTAATTTGAGCTGCTAAACAAACGCAATCTTTTGTTTTTACTGCTACTGCTAAAGTACCGCGTCTAACAGCTTCTAAAGCGTATTCTACTTGGAATAATCTTCCTTCGGGACTAAAAACAGTTAATGCCCGGTCGTACTTAACTTGTCCGCCACCAAACATAATTATTTCTTGAAATTATATGATAATTGTTATTTAAAAATTAAAGAACAAATTTGAATTTAATGATTATATGTTAAAAATTATATTTTACCAGAAGTCTTAAGGATCTCCAAAGTTAACACCTTAAACACATCTTCTACTGAATCGCCATCTTTAGCACTAGTTTCAATATATTGCATAGCATGCATTTCTCCTTTTAAGGCCTCTCCATCCTGTTCCGCTACTTCTCTTTGACCTTCACGAGCGATATCAAGTTTATTACCTATCAATAGACATGGTTTTTGACCAATTACTTTTTCAACTTCTTCTCGCCACTCAAGCATATCAGCAAAGGAGGAACGCCGAGTAAGGTCATACACATAGATTATACCCGTTGCTCCTCGATAGAATGGTGGTCTAACAAACGAGAAATGTTTCTGTCCCGCCAGGTCCCATAATTGTAGTTTTACTTGTAGCTGTGGGTAATCAGCCAATTCAACTGTTTTCGTACTAAAATTTGACCCTATTGTCATTAAATAGCTTTCTTTAAAAGAATTTTCACAGTATCTAAGGACCATGGAAGTCTTACCCACACCACCGTTTCCAACAACGCAAATTTTATAGATGTAGGATTTTTGATACTTTGTATATACCGAAGACATAGCGTTTCAATATTTAAAATAGTTATAATAATAAAATATTCAAATAATTTATATTAAAGCATTATATCATCTAAAAAAAATTTTTCTTTTTAATTTTAAGTAAAAAAAGAAATTTTGCCTAGAATTTTTTACTTCTTGATAAAAAAACTATACTGTTATATTACTCTGGAAGTACTGGATTATAGACTTTAAGGCGTGTTAGAACTCTTCTAACTCGAAGCTATCCGTTATGCGACTTGACCAACAATTACTATAAACAAAATTATAGCAGATGTTCTCGTCGAAGGATTTCATTAACAAATAAGCGGAAAGTTCGGAGAGAACTTCGTTTTTGGCGTAGTCTTTGCGAATATCCCCCGCAATCTTGAGGAGAGAATACATACCAGAGCTTTTTTACGAAGTATACGAAATAGAATATGTTAACGCGTGGAAGGATTACGGTTCGCTAAATGAGGCGGAATTCAACAATTTCTAACTAATTTGAATATTGTTGGTACTTTCTCATTTGTTAGAAATAAAAATTAAAAAAAATTGTTAATTAAAAATATGTTTATTTTCTTAAACTTTTCTTATCTACCTTACCAACAGCAGTCAATGGAAGTTCTTCAGTTATTTCTATCAACTTGGGAACTTCGTACGCAGCACAGTTCTCTTTGGCAAATGCAGTAATATCGTTCTTTAAAGCTTCCTCGTTTCCGTCATAAGTGTAATCAGGATCTAATTGTATAAACGCTTTTACGATTTCTGAACCAGGCCTTTCTGGGTTATCGACTCCTATAGTGGCAACCATACCAATAGCGGGATGTTGAGTCAAAGTGTCTTCTAATTTTGCTGAAAACACTTTAAAACCGCCGACGATTATCATATCTTTAGTTCTATCTACGATTTTCATATAACCATCTTCGTCCATTACTCCAACGTCTCCAGTGTGCATAAATCCATCTTTATCAATTGCTTTTTTAGTTTCTTCTGGTTTATTGAAATAACCTCTCATTACTTGTGGACCTTTTACGCATATTTCGCCAGGTTCTCCTAAGGGTACTTCTTTTCCTGTATTGGGATCGACAAGCTTTAATTCCTCGTTGTTTAGAGGGAGTCCAATACTTCCGAGCTTTTTAACTCCAATAGAAGGATTACTTGCTGTAAGTGGAGATGTTTCAGTCATTCCATAAGCTTCTATTAATTTACCTTTCCCTATAATATCCTCAAATTCTTTTTGAGATTCTTTTGGGAATGGTGCAGCTGCAGAAACGCAATACTTTAATTTAGAATGATCCAATTCTTTAAATTTAGGATTTTTCATTAAAATCTGATACAATGAAGGTACGTTTGCTAAGACTGATGGTGTATATTTAGCCATTTCTTTAACAATATGGTCTGAATCACGAGGATTGGGTATCAAAATTTGGCTCCAACCTAGAAAAATTACGTTTAAGGTTGTAAATGTTCCTGCAATGTGGAAGAATGGAAACCCTGAAAGCGCTACTCCTTTTCCTGCCTCCCAATTAAGCCATTTTTGATAAATCACTATATCAGAAACAATATTTTTGTGTGTTAACATTGCTCCCTTTGGAGGTCCTGTGGTTCCGCCAGTGTATTGAATGAATGCTAAATCATCAGGTTTTAGATCTGTTTTTGGCAACTCTTTTGAATATGTTGGTAGAAGATCTTTATGAAAATCCATTACAGTTACTCCTTCTAAAGGTGTAACCTTTCCTTTTGGGATTTTACCAATTAATTTTCCTAATACTTGTTTAATTTTAGGAAGATAACCTCCTACGCTCGTAGTTATCGCTAATTTTAGCTGCGGTATCTTTGAAGCTATTTTTACTAATCTCCCCGCAAAAATAGCATCTAGAGTCAAAAGTGCTACTTTATTTCCTCCTGTTCCTAAATCTTTCAACTGATATTGCATTTGAACATCAGAAAGAAGAGGTGAGACTCCTGAGACGATGCAACCTGCTTTTAAAGTACCAATGATTCCCATTAAATATTCTGGCGTATTTGGTAAATTAATACCTACAACATCACCCTTTTTAAACCCGTTTTCAATTAACATGTTGGCAAATTGACTTGAAGCCTCGTCTAAATCCTTGTACGTAAAAGTTACCCCTAAATAATCAAAAGCCATTTTTTCCGGGAATTCTTCCATAGTTCGTCGAATAGCTTGGGGATAGGTCATATCAAACTCTTTAGGGTCCAGATCTTTGACGTAACTATCCCACGATTTTTTCCATATTTTATCTTTATACGACATATTTATCATCGATTTCTTACTATTTGTTTTTATTTAGAAAAAAGTGTTACTAAATATTATTGATTCATATAGATTTATAGTTTTAAGTTTCATTTTGAGTTTTAAAGATTATTTATGAATAATGTTTTGGACTTTTTTGGATAAAAAATGGATCTATAAATAGGTTAATGATAATAATTGACTATTTTCTATTTACTGAAATTACGAAAGGTGATCCGAATAACTACAGATTTTGAGAAATATCTCGATAATTATATAGAAGTAATTGTTAAAAAAGGTTTAAATCTTCAACCCGGACAGCGTTTGCTAATAATGTCAGCGTTTGATCCTGGTGTTCCAAAAGAATTAACAAGTTTCATAAGAAAAATTGTTAAACAAGCGTATAAAGGTGGCGCTAAGTTTGTCGAAGTAATGTGGAGGGATGACGAGATTGAATTAATGAAATTCAAATACGGTAATGAAGAGAGCTTAAAGGAGTACCCTTTTTGGAGACTACAAACAGCTGAGAGATTTCTTGAGATCGGAGACGCTTTACTTTTTATATACGCAGAAAATCCAGACTTATACAGAGAAATTGATCCACAGATGCTATCAACTGCTCAATTGACTATGTTTAAACACTTGGAACCACTTTTAGGAAAAATTAGTAAAAATTTATCTAGTTGGGTTATGGTTTCTGCTCCCATAAAAGGATGGGCAGAAAAATTGTTGCCAGATACACCTCCCACGGAAAGAATAAATAGATTCTGGGATGTCATATTTGATATTTGTCGTGTAAAAAATGAAAATCCCATAGCTGCTTGGGAGGACCATATCAAACACCTAAAATCAAGAAGTGAATATTTAAACAAGAAACATTACTCAGAATTAAGATTAACCGCCCCAGGGACCGATTTGACCATCGTTTTACCTGAGGGGCATATATGGATGAGTGGTTCTGAAACAAATGTTAATGGAATTGAATTTATAGCTAATATTCCTACTGAAGAAATATTTACTCTTCCCCATAAAGATAAAGTTAATGGATTTGTAACTTCAACCAAACCCCTTTTTTTTGGAGGTAGGTTTGCCGAAGATTTCAAGTTAACATTCAGAGAAGGAAAGCTAATCCAAGTTACGGCAAGAAAAGGAGAGGATTTTCTCAACGGAATGATAAAAACTGACGATGGATCGAGTAGACTGGGGGAAATTGCTCTTGTTCCTCATAGTTCTCCTATATCAAGTTATAATAAGCTCTTTTATAATATTCTAATTGACGAGAATGCCTCTAACCACATCGCTTTAGGGAATGCCTATAGATCTAGTATCACCAAGGGAGAATCCATGACAGACGATGAATTTAGCAAAGTCGGAGGAAATTTAAGTGGTATACATATAGATTTGATGGTTGGTTCCGAACAAATGTATGTTGACGGAATATTAAAAAATGGTGATATCGAGCCAATAATGAAGAATGGAGAATGGGCATTTAAAATATAAAAAACAAAAAATAAAAAAAGTTTTAATTTTTTCTTAAAATTTTCTTATCTACCTTACCAACAACCGTTAGTGGAAGCTCATCTGAGATTTCTATCAATTTTGGGACTTCATAGGGAGCACAATTCTCTTTCGCAAAAGAAATTATACCCTCTTCTAACGCTTCTTTGTTCCCATCAAACTCAAATTCTGGATCCATCTGTATAAACGCTTTAACTATTTCGGATCCAGGTCTATCTGGATTTGGAATTCCTACTAACGCGACCATTCCGATTGCAGGATGTTTAGAAAGAGTATCCTCGACTTTAGCACTAAAAACCTTGAAACCACCTACGATAATCATATCTTTAGTTCGATCAACTATTCTAAGATATCCATCCTCATCCATAATTCCAACATCGCCACTGTGCATGTAACCGTCCTTGTCAATAGCTTTTGCTGTTTCTTCAGGTTTTTGATAATACCCCAGCATTACATTTGGTCCTTTCACGCAAATTTCTCCAGGTTCTCCGAGAGGTACTATTTCTCCAGTGTCAGGATCGACAAGTTTTAAATCCACATTTTGAATAGGCATTCCCACCTTACCTAACTGCTTCTTCCCAATTGAGGGATTCATTGTAGCCACGGGGCTCAGTTCAGTCATTCCATAAAGCTCCAGTAACTTTCCTTCTCCTACAATCTCTTCCAGTTTTATTTGAGATTCTTTTGGAAATGGAGATGCTGCAGAAATACACATCCTTAGTTTGCTATGATCTAAACGCCTAAACTTCTTGAAGTTAATTAGGATTTGATATAAAGAGGGTACGTTGACTAATACCGTTGGCTGGAACTGTTTAATAGAATTACAAATTCCTAACGCATCTCTAGGATTAGCAATGAGGATTTGTCCCCATCCTAAGGAAAGAGCACCTTCGCATACTGTAAGCCCCGCGACGTGAAACATAGGAAAACCCGATAGCATCATTCCTTTTCCTTCTTCCCATTGTAACCAAGCTCTCAAACTTAACAAATTAGACATTACATTACGGTGAGTAAGCATTGCGCCTTTTGGTGGACCAGTTGTGCCCCCTGTATATTGTATCCACCCAATATCGTCAGGAGAGATGTCAACCTTCGGTAATTTATCAGCAAAATTCACTAAAACATCGTCTTGATAATTATAGACGACTTTTCCTTCTAGAGGAGTAACTTCTCCTGAGGGAACATCTTGAACCGCTTTAATTTTAGCTTGTGATTCTTTATCAAACGATCCAATCGCGCTCGTCCATATTACAACCTTTAATTGAGGTAGTGTTTCAGCAATTTTCTTCAACCTATGCTCAAATATTGCGTCAAGCGTAACTAAGGCAACTTGTTTCCCTCCTTTTCCTAAATCGCTTAATTGATATTGCATCTGAACTTCAGACATTAAAGGGCTAACTCCCGACACAATACAACCCGCTTTAAGCGTACCAACTACGGAATAGATATATTCTGGAATATTTGGCAAATTAATGCCAACAGCATCTCCTTTCTTAAACCCGTTTTCAATTAACATATTCGCAAATTGATTGGAACGCTTGTCTACATCGCTAAACGTCATTTCTAACCCTTGATAAGATAAAGCCATGACATTGGGATACTTATCGAACATTTCTCTCATATAATCGGGATAAGTAGTATCAAACTCTTTCGGGTCAATATCTTTAAGACCTGGATCCCAATTCTTTCGCCAAAATCTACTTTCGTACGGACTTGACATTTTTTTTTCACATATTTTCCGTTTTTGATTAAATAAAATTTGTTAATATTAATTATTGATAGAATTAGTTATAAAGTTTTGATATCATGATCATTTTTCTATAATTTTTTTTTAAAGAAGATTAATCTAACTCATTTAATAATATAATCTTACATTCTATCTTTTTTGTCGGCACCTCTCAAGCTCGAACATAAGCATCCTTTTTTATTTTTACTTTTACTATCCTCCCCCCGTCTCCATGGAACGCTCTTGCTTTTAATGAGAATAATGTTTCTCAATGGAGCAAGCAGCTTACAGGATTTATATGCATCATATGCAAATTTTAGAAAATTGTCGGAGTAACCTAGTTTTATTTTGAGGGAACCATCACTTATGTAATGCCTTTCAAATCGGGGTTTACTGTGTACAACAAAAACAAGAGAATTCCTTCAATTTCGAGCGGAGATTCAACGCTGGACGAGATATTGGGAGACGACGGTTTTCAAAAAGATTTAATTTACCTCCTTTATGGCGATAAAAAGAAGTGTGCGAACATTTTACTGACCACCGCTGTTATAGCTCAAAAATCTTTTAACAATGGAGGTCTCGGAGAGGAAATTAAGGTTGCGTTTATTGACGCAAACAACCGTTTTAACCCATATAATGTGAGCAAATTTGCGGTCTCCCAAAATCTATCGCCTACAAAAGTGTTAGAGAATATCTTGATTGCTCGCGCATTTACTTGGGATCAAATGGTTGAGATATTAGAGAATCGACTCTCTAAACTTGAACAGGTAAAAGTTGTTTTAATTTCTGGTATTACCACGCTGTTTCAGAGTTACGAAAAGCAGACGTTTGAGGATTTACTAAGAGCGATTAACGGGATTAAAACGATTCTCTCTAAAACAAAACCGCTAATCGTCATAACTGCTCCTCTAAACGAATTCTCTCTTTATAGGCCAAATGGCGGAAAAATTCTCTCTCACTTCGGAAGTGTTTTAGTAATGATAAACGAAGACGAGCGATATACGGAATATGTACTTGTTCAACACCCTTACTTGCCGGAAAGCCGACTTCTAAAATGGAAACCGCGTATTCCTAAAAGAAACTTGGTAGAAACTACAAAAAACTTGACTTTAGATAGTTGGTTTTAGAATGTTTTTTTCTTTTTCAAATGAATTATAGTATTCAAATTAAAAAAAATAAAATTATAAAGTTAGTTTTGAAAAAAGTTATATTTATTTTTCACTAGATTTTGGTCTAATATATCCATAATAAGTCCCAAAAATTCCGACTATAGCAGAAATCCACGCTAGAAAATAAAACGCAGTAAAACCAGGGCTCCCTAAAAAGATTAATACTCGGTCGATTGCAAAATTGAGAAATATCAATGTAAAGCTAAAAGACATGATTGCTAACGACAGAAAAGCTTGTTTATAATTCTTCTCCTCTACTCCACGATAAGACTGTATTGCTCTTCGTAAAAAGGGTACGTAAACCATAACCATATATATGAAAACAATTAAGAACGCAATAATATCTAATAATGTATTACCTTCTTCATAGATAATTAAAACATAAACGCATGCGAATATTCCATATATTATTATGATATATTTATGCAAGACATTATATCCTTTTTCAAATACATTTACTTTTAATATATAAGATAAGAAAATGGCCATCGTTACGAAGAATTCACTTAATCTAAAATCTATGATTATATTGTACATCCAAGCAATTATAGATACATCCTGGATCACACTTAGTTGTACGAATACAAAAACTTTTGATATCCAAGAAAAAATAATCGCTAGAAGATAGCATGTGAAAATAATTAAAAGCAACCGAGTTAGATTATGGCGCTTAATGAAGTACTTTTTTATTATAAGTACTAACAAAACCGCAGAAATAATGATGATGAAAGTTTCAAAGACCATCCCCACAAAATTTAGAAGAATGTTTAATTCAACCATTATAAAAAAATATCAATACAAAGCTAATTTAAATTTTTATTTTTGGATATAACAGATTAAATTTAATCTGTTTAAATGCCAGTTTTCTAATTCTTCAAAAACAAAAAAATTAGAAAATTTCAAAGGTATTTTTCTTTATATTTCCTTAAAGACTAACTAACGAGACACTTGAAACAATACTGAATGTGTAAATTATGGGAAGAACTGTACCTGCTTTTAGGCCTGCATTAGAGCACGAGATAGAAAGTTGGAAAGACTATAAAAGAGCATTAAGACCAGAGGAACAAAAAATCTTTGACAAACTGATGAATTTCGCTAGAATTCACGCTGATGCCGGCAGCTTAAGCGCTCGTCCAATGCTCTCCGAGATTCTCTTTATGTCGTTTGCAATTGAGCAAGAAAAGAAAATTAAGACCTTGGAAAAGAAGATTGACGAATTAGAGGAAAAAGTGGAAGGAAAAGGATAGAAGTGGACTTGCAAATAGCATTCAAGGGGTGGCTTTTAGATGTCTCTACTTATAGCGATGGAGTTATCCTTTGGGTAAAAACTGAAGAAGAGCGGAAAGTAATAAGAATATTCCAAGAGTTTTCTCCCGAATTCTTTGCTGCCCCGAAAAAAGGTATTGGGACCGATTTCGAAAGGCTGAAATACATTCTTACTCAGAATCAAAATGTAAAGAAAGTGCGAATTTGTGAGAAATATGTGAAGTTGGAAGACCATGAAAAGTCGAGAGTCCTTGGTGTCACAGTCGAAAAACCATCTTTGTTTAAGAAAACTATTAAGGAAGTCGATGAGATCGGACTGTTTACTTTATACAATACAGATCTTCCTATAACTCAGATGTACTTTTATGTTAACGACCTGTTCCCTATGTCTTTTTGCCAATTTGAAATTAAAATTGAAAAGGGTATTGGTAAGAAGCCAAATACTTTGCGCCTTATTAGCATAGATTTGCAAGACGATAACGAAGAACTTTTCTACGATTTACCTCCATTAAGAGCAGTTTGGTTAGATGTGAAAATCCAGTATCAAGGGATAAAACCGTATTACAACGATCCTATATCCTATGCTGAGGTCAGCATTGTCGAAAATGACGAAGATAATGTCCCTCGAGCAGATGGATATAAAAAGCGGAAAATTCGAATTGAAAAGAAAAGTGAAGCGGAAATACTAAGAACAATAAGCAAAGTAATTGACCGTCTTAACCCTGATATAATCCTTACTCAAAATGGGGACGAATTTCTCTTTCCATATTTGGTTGCTCGTGCATCAGAAAATCGAGTAACGAAAGATCTTTATCTTTCTCGAGACAAAAAGCCTTTGGCAAAGTGTATTTTTGACCTTTCTGGGGGTTCGGACCATTATATGTCTTATGGTATCATTAGACGACGTTCAAGTACTCAAGTTTATTTAACCGGTAGATTTCATTTAGACACAACAACATACGCTAGTCTCCACTTCTCTGAAGGCAATATTCCTGGTGTTATTGAAGTTGCCCGCATATCGAGAATTACGCTCCAAAGATTAAGTCGTATAACCATCGGAGGAGCGCTTCAGTCAATACAGTATTATTATGCCTATAAGCTTGACCATCTGATTCCTCCATTCAAGAAGAGTCCCGAAGGCTTCAATACTGGGATGGACTTAATTAGAAGTGATCGTGGTGGTCATATCTTCGAACCAATCATTGGAGTATTTGACCAAGTAGTAGAACTAGATTTTTCCTCGATGTATCCGTCTTTAATGGCAACCTTCAACATCTCTTCGGAAACCGTTAATTGCAAATGTTGCAAAGACGATGGTACTGGCATAAAAGTCCCAGGATTGGACTTTCATATTTGTTCAAAAAGAGAAGGCATTATATCCAAATCTATTAGCTTACCACTAAAAAAAAGATTGAAATACAAAGCACATGTGCGCAAAACTGGAAGCGTTCGTTACAATTTCACTGATATTGCTCTTAAATGGGTGTTGGTAGTAAGCTTTGGATATTTAGGCTTCAAGAATGCTCGTTTTGGAAAGATAGAGGCGCATCAGACAGTTTGTGCTTTTGCTCGCGAGTTTCTCATGCGTTCTGCTGAGATCGCTGAAGAACATGGATGTAAAATTATACATGGAATTGTCGATTCGATTTGGTTGAAAGACACTGAAAACCGGACTCCTGAAGAGTTCGAAGAAGTAACGAAAGAAGTTGCTAATGAAATAACTAAAAGCGTGGGGATTCCTATGAGTTGGGATGGGCGCTATAATGTTATTTGTTTTCTCCCTTCGAAAGCAGAACCCGACATTCCGGCTCTCAGTCATTATTGGGGAATTAAGAGCGACGGAGAAGTAAAGGTACGAGGAATCGAAGTTCGCCGTAGAGATATACCTAAAATTGTTAAAGACGCACAGTACGCGTTTATAGACATTTTTCGGGGAGCAACTACCACCGAAGAATTTATGAAAAGAATGCCTGAAGCGAAGAAAATTCTCTATCATTACATTGATAAAATAGAGACAGGTAAAATTTCGCGAGAAGAACTTACAATTCGCCAAAGAGTTTCTAGAAAACCATCTCAATATAAAGTTAACTCGTACCAAGCTGTTGCTGCAAGACAATTAGAAAGATCGGGGGTAGTAGTAACT
>JAGXOB010000269.1 GCA_019894735.1 Promethearchaeota archaeon
CCAGGAGTTTTAATGTCAATTGCAAGGATTATGTTTTGATAGAAATTGATTTTCTTTCAAATAGAGCTAAGGCGTTAGAATTAAAAGAATATTTACTTGAAAGATATATCTGTACAAACTGCAATAAAAAGTATGATGAAATAAAAAGAACATTAGATGATTGCTATATATTAAGATGTCATAAATGCGGCTATGGCTTAAAAGTTGAAGGGATGATTAAATGATACTAAATATATTCCTATCAATAATATTCTTGTGTACGTTTTTACTATCAATTTGGCTATTTAGAAGATTCAAGACCACTTTTCAAATCATGGAAATAATCTATGGTCGAGATAAAGCCAAAGAAGAATCAAAGGGATTTTTAATATTTTGGACAGTAGATAATCTTATATGGTTATCTATTTTAATTTATTGGATATTTTAGGGGAGGTAATGATGAAAAACATATTTAATTTATTTAAAAAGAAGAAAGATTATCAAGAGGAAGAATCATATTGGGAGTTATATCAATTAGATAAAGATTACTATGTAGAAATATCAAAGAAGCCTAAATGGAGTAAGTTTAAATATGAAGTTTACACTTATGCAAATGAATTATCAAATAATCAGAATAAGAAATTAATAACAGGATATACAAACGATGCAGGAACAGCTTATTCAGAAGCTAATAACTTTGTTCAGAGGATAGAGAATATAGAAATTGTGATATTAACTATGTCGTTAGGATATGACTGTAAACAATACACCATAAATCATGATGATGCAGTAAGATTACTAGAAGAATTCAAAGATAATAATGTTGATTCATTAGAATTTTATGATTATCAGATAGACAAATACTTTGCATTTGATAAAGACATAGTAAACGAATTATCCTTAGACGGCTACTATGAATAAGCCACTACGTCATATAACGGTTTGTTAGTTTTATTATGTATTTATCATCTACATGGTTGCTTATGTCTGTAATTAAGTATAGGAGGTAAACAAATTGACTAGAGCAGAAAGAAGAAGATTGCTCAGAAGGAAAGCTAAGGAATTATTTAAGACTAAATATAATGCTGAAACTGGATTAACTAGACAGCAAAGGAGATTAATTTGTTGGGAGATGGCTAAAGGAGATGCTTGACTTCTATTATGACAAAGTTAAAGGTTGCGATTCAAAAAAGTATAATGAAAAACAGAAGTTATTACATGAACTGAAAACAATATCCGATAAAGTGAATATGAATAAATATAAAAATGAATATTCTATATATCAATTAGAAGCTATAAAAGCATTTATTCTTAATGGAATAGATTTAAAACAAGTTGAAGAACTTGTTAAAGATAAATATATAACTTCTCATTATAGAGAAATATTACAAGTAATTATGATGGATAAAAGTAAATTGTCAAATATAGATGAAACGGTTGATAGTTATTACACTAGAAATGATGATAGATTTGATAATAGTGTAGATCAAACCTCTAATACTTCGGTATAGAGGTTTTTTTATATAAATTTAGTAACAGGCAGATAGATAGAAAGAAATTAAAATTAGAAAGGGAGTTAGATAATGATATTAAAAATTAATATTAAAAATGATCAGTGGGTTTATTTTGATAAGATAGATAAACTTTTTGTAGTTGGCAAACACAAGTTAGGAGAAAATCAAGATATACTACAAAATAATGGCGAATTATTGCACGTTGATGCACAATATTTGGACGATGGTTGGAGGACTATTACCGAAGAAAAAGGTAAGGCTGGACATAAATCTTGCTTAGTTGTGTCGATAAAAGTTGATAAAAACAACACTTACGACGAAAAATTAATTGCTTTTAGAGGAAGTGCTTATTTACTAAATGACGAAGGTAAAACAATAGAAAGTTTGTAAATTAGTAATTTGCCTGTTACTAATTATTTTAATTTTGTTGCTAAGGTGGAAATTGAATAAATGGAAGCTGAAAATAAAAAAAGAATTTCATGATATGGAAGTTATCGATTGCGCTAGATTTTAGATATAGAGTTTTTTAAATTGCAGAGGATAGAACAGGCATCTATCACTACCTATAATAATATTCATCTTTAGGTTGGATAAAGAGATGTGGAGTACGCCGTTCCACCTGCAATTGATTGATATTAAGAGTGAGATATCTAAAACTTTGAATAAAGTGTAGGATATTGCTTGAACTCTTATTATACTTACCTTCATTGATGGGATTAGCTGACTAAGTCAATGAGAAAAGCTATAGAAGGTATTATAAGCCTATTCAACGGTCAGCAATGTAGAGTAGCGCCTTTTATTAATTGCCTTGCTTAGAGGTTAGAAGGTCTATCGAGGCAGACATTAGGGCCAAGTAATCTAATGTGATATCTATTGCCGAAAGCTGACGAGTGAATAAATAAACTGACAAAGAGGTTGGCGAAACCTTTCCCCAAACGCTAGGCAATAGATCAAAACTATAAGCTATCACAGCGACCGAATTAAAAGGAGGATTTTATGAGATTAAAAATATTAAAAGATAAAGATCAAGAGGAATTAGTAAGATGTCCAGAAAACAATAAATTAAAATGGATTCCAGAGTGTAGAAAAGAATGTAATCATTTCAACGGTTATAAAACTTTAGAGGATAAAGATAATCGGAGAACATTATTATGTAAATATGATGAATCTAATGGATAAAAAAGAATTTAAAAATAAATTAAAAACATTTCAAGCTAAAGCGGGTTGTAT
>JAGXOB010000270.1 GCA_019894735.1 Promethearchaeota archaeon
GCATAATCTCAATGTTCTTAGCTCAAATGGAGTCCCAATTATCAGGTCATGAAATTGACACTGATGTCGATATTGATGCTGATGTTGATGTAGACATTGATACTGACATAGATCTGGAAGTGGATGTTGATGCTGATGTAGATATAGATGTCGATATGGACGCAGGAGTAGATATTGATAGTGATATCGATATAGATGTCGACACGGATATTGATGTAGATATTGATGTAGATGTCGACACGGATATTGATGTAGATGATTAGATGTCGACACTGATATAGATCTAGATGCTGATATAGATCTAGATGCTGATATGTTCGGCACTACAACTAGCCCTGCTCCAATAATGCTCTTGGCTTCTGCATTTCTCTTAGTATTCGGCATTTCAGGAATCTCGCTTTATTATATAATCACCATTGAAGCTTTAAAGTTTATAATGTTTATAGGATCCCCTAGTATTGCGCTTATCAGTTCGAAGTATCTTAATGTGGCTTGGAAATATATTGCGAAATCAGAGTATTATAAAATATCCTCGACGCAGAATTTAATAGGAAAAGAGGGAGAGGTCACATTACCTATTGATGAGAGAGGAGGCGTAATTAGAATAAATTCAACAACCCCTATGAAATACGAGAAGATTCATGTTATGCCTTATGACGACACAAATAATTTTGAGAGAGGTATGAAAGTCTATATTGTAGCAGTTAAAGATAATAAAGTGAGGGTATCTCATAATAAAAACATAATTAAAAAAAGAGGTGAAAAATAAAAAATGAGCGTGAGTAAAAGAGAAATGGAAGAGCGTAGGTACAACTGGTTCTATTTTCATGGCAAAGATATACGTACTAAAAAGTTTCAAAAAAAAATTAACAAGAAGCCTACTTTAACTTATGCTATTTTGGTAAACACCGCTATTATTTTAGGTTCTATCTTGATATTTTGGATGGTAGTTAACCTAGTGGGTTAGAATATTAATGATAATAAAATTTAAAAGAAAATAGAATAAAAAAAGAGAAAAAAATCCAAAAAAATTAAAAAAAAAGGAGGTTTTAAAAAAAAATGTTGTTACAAGAGATTAATGTATGGGGTATCGGCATTGCAGTAAGTTGTACGATAGTAGGGTTCTTATTCGTAATATTTTACGCCGCACGATATAGGAAATTTAAAACCAACCAATTTGTAATTCATTTGCGAAAAGGTAAGGTAAAATCAGCTGGTCTCGGTGGTAGTTTAGTGTTACTGCCCCTAATTGACGATTATATTGTTATTCCAACTACTAGTATACAAACGATTTTAGAAGCCCACGATCAGGTAGTTTCACAGGAATACCAAAATATTGAATTCGTCGGTATGATTATTTGGAAAGTCATTGATCCTGAAAAGGCGTTTAGTGCGGTTTCATGGAACTTGCGGGATGAGAACTATGTTGAAAAAATTTTGAAAGCATCTGCTGAGGCGGTTATTAGAACAATATGTGCAAATATGCCACTTGAATTAATCATTAGAGAAAGAAGGGAGATAATTGACCATGTTTTGAAGGATTTACACGAATTATCGGCGGATTGGGGTATTTTAATCGAGACTTTCGAAATATTGGAAGTTATAATCGTAGAGGCTGAATTAAAAAGGAACATGGAAGCTGTAAAGCAACAAATTGAGTATCAAAAAGCTAGGATTGCCAAAGCAGAAGCAGAGCGTGAATCAAGATTGAAAGAATTACAAGTTCAAAACGAGATAGGTACTCAAGAGCAATTGGTTCAGAAAGAAATTGAATTGCGTAAGAAGGAAAAAGAAATTTCAATTGCTGAGAAAGAACGAGAGCGTAAAATAATTGAAGCGGATGGTGAACGCCAAAAGATAGTAATTGAAGCTGACGCTGAAGCTTCTGCAATTAAGAAAAAATTAATTGCCCAAGCTGAGGGTGAAGCTGAAAGTATTAAACGACAAATGCTTGCACAAGCCGAAGGTTTCCAAAAACAAGTTGAAGCTATGAGTTCAGCTGATCAAAGATTTTTAGCCGTTCAGTTAACCAATATTTTACCTGAAATATTTAAAAGCATTAAACCTGAAAAGATGTTTATTATGGGAAATGGTGATGATGCTTTTAGTTCCTTGTCAAAAGCAATTTTGCCATTCTTACAAATTTTGCCAGAATATTCAGATAAGATTAAGAATTTTCTCGGAAACGGTGATTTCTCTAAAGTAAAGGAACTTATTCCAAGAGATATTATTAAAACACAATAATATGAATAAAAACAAACTATTTTTTTTTCCAATTTCAAATTAATTATTTTTTAAATAAAAATCTTAAAAGGTTTAATCAAGAGTATGGAACACATAATAAAAAGCATGATTAATGGAAACAATAAATACCAATGGGAAATCCTTCAGGAAAATGAAAAAATTGAATTAGATCATACAATTCCTAAATACCCCTTATTAATTCTAACTTGTATGAATCCACGGATAGATGTTCATCGAATTTTTCAATTAAAACCTGGTGATGCGTTAATTTTGAGAAATGCTGGCAATCTATATACGGAGGATGTTTTAAGATCAATCCTTATTGCAGTACTTGAATACAATGTAGAATACATAATTGTTTTGGGACATTTAGACTGCGGGATGAAAAAAATTCAACTTAATGAACTAAGAAATAAGTTATCTAACCAAGCTTTAAAGCAAATTGGTCAATATAGTACAAATTACGATTTTGC
>JAGXOB010000271.1 GCA_019894735.1 Promethearchaeota archaeon
TTTATTTGTAATTCTTAAAATCAACTTTGCTAAATCTGTCAGAGAAATGGGAGCTCCCGCTCCAATATTGAAGATTTCGCCTGGAACATCTTGTATAGCAGCCAATAGATTAGCATGAATAACATCTTTAATATAAGTGAAATCTCTTGAAATTTTTCCATCTCCGTTAATAGTTAAATCTTCGTTCCTAATAATTTTCCCTAACCAAATAGCTATTACTCCACTATAAGTGGAATCTTTTTGTCTAGGACCAAAAACATTAAAATATCTTAATGTAGTTGTTTTTAAACCATAAGTATGGTGATAAGCTTGCATATAAGCTTCACAAGCCAATTTTGAGACACCATAAGGAGAGATTGGTAATCTTACCATATCTTCTTTTTTAGGTAAAGTAGGAGTATTTCCATATACTGAAGAACTGGACGCGTAAATTATTTTTCCAACTTTCATTCTCCGTGCAGCATTTAAAACATTAACAATTCCGTTAACATTAACATCGTTGCAAGTTTCTGGTATTTTTATCGATTGTGGGACGCTTGTAAAAGCAGCTTGGTGATATACGATATCTATATCTTCAAATAGATCTAATAAGAAATTTAAGTCTCTTATATCGCCTTTGTGAAATTCAAATTTGTTATGCTTCATAGCATCATGTAAGTTTTCTATTTTTCCATTGTATAGATTATCAATACCAACAACTTCCGCACCTCCTTCTAATAACTCGTCTGTGAGGTTACTTCCAATAAAACCAGCAGCTCCAGTGACGATTACTCGCTTACCATTAAGATTCATAATATCTCAAATTTTAATTGTTGAGTATATTTTAAATATTCAAATTCTCCTTTATTATCCTTACTATTCTTTTCGAGATTTGACTGTTCAATTTCTTAGTATCTTGTTCAAAAGTTGTTTTCAAAAAGAGGCTATAATTACATCCTTCGTAGAAATTCATTTTAATTGCGAATATTTTTAAGATTATAGTTTGATGTTTTACTATAAGAGAATAATAACTAAAATGAAGTTACCTAAATGGATAAACAAAGAATCTTGAAGGAAGCTCAGAAGATTGCCACAAAATTCTCCTTTTGGATGGTTTCTGGTAATATTGAGCATTTATTTGGTTATGTTTATGAGAGTTCTGAAGGAAAGTACGAATTAGAAATCAAATTTGACGATGATTTTCCTTATTCTCCACCATCCTTAATTTATCATAAAGAAATAATGGAATTGCTTGGTGATATCCGATTAGAAGCAGAGAAAAATTGGTCAGAAAATTCCTCAGCACTAGAAATGCTTCAGGAACTGAAGACAAAAATCAAGCACTCGTTAAGTATTCCAGAAGAGGAAGAAGTTCCTCCAATTAGTCCAATTTCAGAAGACTTAAATTTTTCAGATGATAATATTGCGGAAAAATCTGTAGAAACAGATGGAGATGAAGAAGAATCAACTGAAAAAGAAGAAAAAGAAGAAAAGTATATCACTCCTGATATGAGTGCTTATCCCCCTGAGTTTGAATATGAACAATTTGTAAGTCCTACTGAATCCCAAGAAAATTTATTTTCTGAAGAAGATTCTGATGATACTAATATTAAAAATTATGATACAGAAACTGACGAGTTAATCTCTCAAGAAGCCCCAAAGTTAACTGAACCAGAACTTTTTGCCGATCACGAACAAACTAGCGTAGCTTTAAATACAGAAATTGGATTGATTCAGCAAGAATACGCCTATGATCAGAAGTCTAATAAGAAAGGAGATTTAAATATCTACCTAACTATCACTCTCGCGAAAACATTCATAATTAACATTAATTTTATTAATTATCCCACGAGACCAATAGTGAATGTTCCAGAAGAAGCGTATAATCTAATTGGTGATGCATATCAAAAGTTGGAAGTATTAAGAAATTGGAATGTTAAACGGCCTTCACATATAGTCGACATTTTACACGAACTCGAAAATAAATTATTTTTCATAAAGGATATTGAACAAGAATCAAAGAAGATTCTTGGAGAATATCAGTGTGATATAACGTCTGATGATGTAACAAAATTACAGGTCCACTTGGTAACTTATGGATTTAAAGAATATCTGATGGATGTGAATCTTGAATCACACCCTAAACCACCGATAATTAATATGTCTCCACAATTACAGCAAATTATTTTGACTCCATTAGCTGAATTGAAATCTTATAGAAATTGGTTTGATGGCGAATCTGAACCTGTTGAAATTATAAGAGAACTTGCTTGGTTAGTAGATAAAAACTCAAGAATTAACTTTGAAATAGAACTATTGAAGGAACATTATAAAGAAATCGAATATAATACCTCTACTTCAATATTGAATGTAAATATGAAGGGCAAAATGAAAACACAAGATCTAATGTTCCAGTTCCAGATTGATTTGCCAACAGAATATCCTATGAAAGTACCTTCAATAAAGATCATTAATGAATTTGAATTAGAATCACACGAAAAAATAAAAGAAGATCTTCAATCATCTTTTAAGAACTTCTTTGATGACTGGTCTCCTTTTAGTTATTTAGTCGACTTGTTTAACGCGATATCTAAAAAAATTTTTGAAGTATCAGTTGTTTCTTGCGTAATATGTCATAAAATAGATTGTCCTACATGTAGTTTAAAAATAGCGGGTCCAGAACAGGAAACTTGCCACACCGATTG
Organism: Promethearchaeota archaeon; assembly: GCA_019894735.1. The sequence goes on from JAGXOB010000271.1 coordinate 2,685, forward strand.
TCCATATTGTGAAAGGT
>JAGXOB010000272.1 GCA_019894735.1 Promethearchaeota archaeon
TTTTTGGACAATTATGACTTTCAGGTAAACGATGATCTGTACAAAATTTATCGGCGCAGTATGGACATTGAAATGGTAAAAACGTCTCTTGTCCACATATTTGGCATTTCATTGCTAATTTACGCCTTTCTTTCCATAAAAACACCATTATCTTTTATATGTTTCTCTATTAAATAACTTGAAATAATTAAATAACATAATTCAAAAAAACTTAGCATAACTAACTATAAATAAAAAAGATAAAAGGTGAATGACTAGCTGTTTAAAGCTTATTCTTCATAAATTTTCTTTTCTTTAATTTTTAGAGTATCTTTGTTATCACTTAAAACCCTGTAATATTCTTTAAGTTCAGATTTATGAAGAAATTTCTTAACTATCAAACGCATATATTTTTTTGAGGTTCCCTCAGTTTCAATAGTTGCGTTAATTATTTGAGATTCAATAGCTATTTCTGCATTCATTTTGTTTTTTATAAAATCTGCTAAATTTTTAATGGTTTCTTTTCCTTCACTCTTTAGTTCTGAAGCATCAATTTTTAATTCGATTTTTGTTCACCTCTTATTTATATAACCTTTGTTGTAACAACGAGCAGAATAGTATCTTCTGCACCTTAAATTGTCAGTTCGCCCGTCGAGTCATTATCACAGCTTACGCTCTATGACTCTTAAGCTCATCATCCAAGATTATTAAGACCCACCTATAAATCTTAAGGGTTGTGTCTTCAAATATTTGTTAGTACAAATAATATTCTATTATTAATATGCACATTTTAATACTGCAAAAATTAGAAAATTTGACTACCCTAAATATGGAAAAATAATTTGATTCAAAGTAACATTTTTTTTAAAAAATAAATTTGTAAAACTATTTTTTGTTACTAAGAACATTGTTTATTTCGTCAAAAGAGGATTCAAGATATCTTTTGCTATGGAAAAGTTTGAGGTATTCTAACGAATATTTTGGATCAAATGGGAGATCTTTTGCTGTTACTTGTTTATTTTTCTTTAGTTGTTCTTCTACAACAATTTCTGCAACTGGATAGTTTAGTAGTAGTTCTTCTTTTTCATTATAATTAATTATGGTTTCCATTCCATCTTCTGCTAGAGATAAAAAGAACGGTAATTTTTCTAAGACTTTTGAAGATTTGTATTTTGTTTTTCTTTTAAACATTTTAATTGCCGAGGCCATTTTTTCTTTTATTTCAAGATTTTTGCCCCACAAATAACCTTCGGGTGGCATCAGACTCTCGACAGTTTTTTCCTTCATCATTAGGTTTTCAAAAAGAAGAGAGAATATTTTCTTTGTAATGTCAACACAAGAATCGAATACATTCTTTATGTTAATTATATCTATTATACTAAAATTATTCTTGTCAATATTAATGGATGTATCCTCAACTTTTTGTGTTAAACCAATTAGTTCTGGGTAATCGTCACCTAAAGCTTTTGATAGTTTTTCATTTTTCTTGTTAAAATCGTTTAATGTTTTCAAAGAGTGCTCTAGGTTCTCTATTGAACTAGATATTTGTTGAACATAGTTTTTTTTCATGTTAATCAATGAAACATAAAGAGTCTCAAACACATTCCATGGAACTATTTTTTCTTTTAGCTGTCTACTTGCAAAAAGTATTGATTGACTATTTATAGGTAGATTTGGATCAAAAAGTGAACAAATTCCACTATAAATTTGGGTAGTAACTTCAATGATTTCTTTAGCAATTGTTCTACTACTTTCGATTATTGCTGTTATACTTTCAAGTCTTTTTTCTAAAGTAATACCTCTTTCAAACTGTGTTATTGTATTATTGTTTATTTTAATTCCAATGTTTTCAAATTGCCCTTTCCATTTTGAGAGTTCACAATTTGCAAATATTTGATATTCTGATAATAGATCGTCTAACTCTGGATCCAGATTATCAATTGTTTGCTCTATCTTGTTAAGTTCTTTTAACACATCACCTATTTCCGAGGGTACTAATAAACTCCTTGAATTTTTCCCGTTTATATCCTCAAGTTTATCTCTAGAAATCATTGATCTTGTTTCAAGAGATGAAAACGAGATTGGAATAGCGATTTTTGCAGTTGTTAGATCTTCGTCAAAACTCAAGAGTTTGTCCATAAGAGTTTTACATTTTTTCTCAATCATATCCACTGTTGCTAGTTCTTTTGGAGCTTGATCCATGAAAAATGTGGGAATTGTAAAAATAAGAGTTGCAAATGTTCCTAAAGCAATTGCTGATCCGTTTAAATCAACTCTAAAAGCTAACGGTTCTTGTAGACTATTTGCTAATACAAAGAAAATGATTGTAGCAGCAGTTCCAGTAATTATTGGAAGGATTTTTTCAGCTTCCCCTAAATTAGTTTGTGAAAAAGTTGTACGAACAAAAAGAACAATAGCCGAAATAATTCCTACTATCATAACTAGGAATAAGATAATTCCTGGAAGAGAGTCAATGTAATGAGATATCATCTCCATTACTGTATGTTCCATTATTGGAGGATCTAATGACAGTTGTTCAGATATAGCAAATACAACTTTAGAAGTGTCATACAATCTAAATTGAAGCATAGAATCTTGAACATCTGCAAAAACCTGCGTTAATGGAACATAAATTTGTGGACTTGATCCAGCTTCAATCCACCAATCCACTCTTGCTATTTGAGTAACATGTTTTAGATATTGCATTATCTGAAGA
>JAGXOB010000273.1 GCA_019894735.1 Promethearchaeota archaeon
AAAGAGTACTTTCTATCGTTTTGATAATAAACTTTTCAAAATAACACTAAGAGTAATGTTTTCAGTTAACCACCTTTCTAAACATGTAAAGTGTAGCACCCAAAGTCACAACTGCAATAAGCGCGATCACAGCATAAGCAGCAAATATTGTATCCCATACAAATCCATCAATCATCAACACTCTTATCGCATCTACAGTATAACTAATTGGATTTAACATTGAAACTGTTTTAATCCAGTCAGGCATAAACTCCAAGGGGGTCAAAGAGGTGCTCATAAAAATAAGCGGAAAGGTGAGAAATGATCCTATCGCAAATACTGTCTCAGAGCTCTTAGTCTTTAGACCAATAGCAAGTGAGATCCCCGACCAAGCCAAACCAAAAAACGCGATTGTAAAAAGCATAAGTAATACACCAACAATTCCAGTCACAGGAGAAGCTCCCATCACAAACGCTAAAACAAGAATAATAATAGATTGAACCACCACTCTAAAAGCGTCACTCAATAGCCGTCCAAGAAGAATCGCGTATCTACTAACTGGTGTAACTAACATTTTCTGAAGAAACCCAGTATCAAGATCAGCAACAATGGAGTTACCTGACTGCAAAGCACTTCCAAAAGCGTTTTGAAGCAAGATTCCAGGAGCAGCAAAGAGCAGATAACTTTCAGCAGGAAAACCAGGAACGCTAACAAACCTCTCAAAGAGTTGAGTAAACAAAACCAAAAATAAGATAGGCTGAATTAACGAGAAAGTTAACAGTATAGGATTTCGAATAAGCTTTTTTAAATACCTCACAAAAATATGGCGAGTATCAGATAGTAGTGTCATAAGATCACCGTCGCCTCCGACCAAAACGCATAAGATTTGGTGTTTTAACAAGAGCTTCTGTTCTGATTCTTTTTCCAGTTTTTTGAAGATAAACATCATCAAGACTTGGAGGTGAAAAACTCACTCCTGAGAGAACTATCCCCAAACTATCAAATGACCTTACAATATCTGCAATGATTAAACTAGCATTTTTTGCAAAAGCTGTCAAACAACCACCTGTCTCACTAATATTTGAAACTCCACCTAATTCCTTTAAAACTTTAATAGCAGAAGCTTTGTCTTTGTCACAATCCTTTAGATCAAGTTTTATGGAATCCAAACCCACTTGCTCTTTTAACTCCCTTGGAGTACCAGCAGCAACAATTTTTCCTGTGTCAATTATCGCAAGAGCATTACACAACTTATCAGCTTCCTCCATGTATTGGGTAGTTAAGAAAATAGTGGTTTTATCTTCTTTGTTTAATTTTTCAAGATAATTCCAAATAGCTGACCGTGATTGAGGATCAAGTCCAGTAGTTGGCTCATCCAAAAAAAGCAGTTGAGGTTTGTGAACAAGAGCAGTAGCCAAATCCAAGCGTTTTTTCATTCCTCCAGAGTAGTTTCTCACATTTTTATCAGAAAATTTTTCCAAATCCACAAGCTTGAATAACTCATCAACTCGATTTTTTAGTTGACTACCAGAAAGCTGCTGAAAGTGCCCCTGAAGCATCAAGTTCTCTCTCCCAGTCAAATCACCATCAATTGCCGTTTCCTGAGTTTGAACACCAATTAATTTTCGTATCTCATTTGAGTCTTTATCTAAATCATAACCTGCAATCTGAGCTGAACCTGAAGTTTTTTTTAATAAAGTAGTAAGAACTTTAATTGTAGTGCTCTTTCCCGCGCCATTTGGCCCAAGAAACCCAAAGAACTCACCCTTTTTTACATTAAAAGAAACAGTATCTACTGCCTTCGTACCATTTGAGTAAACTAGCACAAGATCTTTGACTTCAATCATGTTTGACATACAAGTTCAACTCGCATATTTTAAAAAGAGAATAAAAAGGTTATTAGGAAATTTCAGATAAACTATTTTTTTATCGAATTGTCCTATAAAAATAACTTCATCTTAAAAAAAGGATTATTCAGCTATACAGAAACAATTTCAAATTTGAATTTTATCGACGCCATCAGCATGGTAGGGTATTTCCTGAAGAGAAAACATTTAAAAACTGTTTATAGAAAAAAATTTAGAAAAGATATTTAGATTTAAGCAAATTACCACAAAAAGGACAGTACTCATATGTTTCATGTGTGATTTCTTTACTGCATTTAGGACATTTTCGAATACAAACAGTTTTCTTATCTAGATCAAGCTTCATCAACTGATTAGTTATAGCTTTTACCCATCGATAGTTTAACATTTTCATTTGAGTTGATTTCTCTTTATCCATGTTTGCTTCTGGAGAATCACTTATCAACCAGGAATTACCCAATGATAATGAAAGTTCAAGAGATTCTCCATTTTTTAGTTTTAACTTAAATGAACTTAGATCTGAAAACGATTCAGTTTCAATATATACGTCTTCAATAGCATTCAGAGGGATTACCTTTTCTTGTTTCCAGTTGACGTCAAAAACACCTTCATCTTTATGAATAATTAGACGTTTGTTTGTTAATGTTAATTTTTTGCCTAACCCTAAGGGACCATTATCCAATACTATTTTTTCGTCCCTCTCTAAATTCACTTTTCAAACCTCAATTAATTCTAACTAGCCATAGTTTTAAATCTTATTTCAATTAGGATAAAACTATTTTTAGAAATTGAATCTTGATACCTTAGAGTAATAACAAACAAGTTTTTATAATAATGATTGTTAATGGC
>JAGXOB010000274.1 GCA_019894735.1 Promethearchaeota archaeon
CCATAATTACTCGCATTTGCTAATCTAATTGCATCTTTCATATCTTTGGCTTTAGTAATCGAACGGACAGGCCCAAAAGCCTCTTCTCTCCACAAAAACGGAGCCTTAGATAAATCTTCACACAATTCTGGTTTAATTTCAACTAAAGTCGGGGTATAAAATAAGCCGTAGTCTTCTCCTGTATCAATTTTTTCACCACCAGTATATATTTTAACACCATATTCTTTAGCATCAGCCACCATCACTTCCATCATCATAAGTATACGTCGACTTCCTAACGGTCCAATATCAACAGTGGGATCTGTGGGGTCTCCATATTTTAATTTCTCTATTTCTTTTATTAGATATTCTATATATTCATCATAAATATCTTGATGGACGATAATTCGCTTCATTGAGAAACATTGTTGACCTGAATTGGTGTAACTTGCCATAGCATTCCATTTAGCTACATGCTCTAAATTCACATCATCCATTACTATTCCAGCATCATTTCCCGCACACTCAAAGAAGAATTGTTTGAACGGTTGAGTATACATTGCGACACCCATTGACTTATCTGCAGTTTTTTTCAACAACCTTCCATATCTCACAAGAATATCTTTTGCAGTATGTGAGGAGGTAACCGTCATAATAATCTTGACTAAATGAGATTTAAGAAATTCATCTACAGCCCATTCTCCAGGAGCTATAACTAAATCTAATGCATCTAACCCCGGAAAATCCATATCCTTCATAGTGGAATAGGCCTCTAACATTGTTAAGGGGCATGCAGTAGATGGTTTAACAATCGCACCGTTTCCTACTAAATAATTAGCACCCATCTGATAAAGGGGAAGGCTAATTGGTGTGTTACGAGGAGAAATACAAGCAGATAATCCATGTGGAATATATTTTATAGTTGCATTTTTCTCTCCATCTATACCAGTTAATGGCTTGTCTTCTATAAATTGATGATACCAATCGCAAAATTTGAAACCAGTCATTACTATGCCTAGTTCCCATTCAGAATATTTGATCGGTAAACCCCCTTCTGCAACGACCAAATCCTTTAACTTGGCTTTTTTAAAGCGCAATTTAGTAGCAAATTTAGCAAGAATTTGAGCTCGTTCAAAGAAATCCATTTCTCTTAATAAATGTTGATTTTTATGAACTTTTTTTATTTTGTCGTTAACCGTCTCTGGTGTATCAGCAGGAACAGTTCCTATAATCTCACCAGTGTATTTATTTTTTATTTCTAATTCGTGAACTTTTGCCATAATTTTTATTACCTTTCTAATTTTGTTGATGTATCTACAATTTATTCAAAAAGAGTTTTACATACTATAAATTTCGTCATCATCTTTAAGGATACCAGCAGTTTGGGCAAATTTTCCGTAGCCCATATCGATTAAAGTTTGTGTTCTTTTGTGCAATACAAAATCAATCCATCCTTTTTCCTCATCTGGATCGTTATAAAACATTCCTAACAGGTTTGCATATTCTACTTTCGTTTTAGTTTGGATCAATTTTTTAACCGCACCTATTGAGAGTGCTAGTTCTAAATCTGCATTTATTGCTCTTCCGGGTTTTATTTCTATTCCATTTCCATTTCTTAGCACATTAAAAATATCTATTGGAGATTCTTTATCATACGTTTCAATTGAATTATAAAGAGCGAAATCAAAATTTGATCCAAAAATGAGATCAGAAAAAATTTCAGGGTATTGTGCAAGAAATTTGGTGTATTTTTTTGCTATTTCTGTTTTATTTGCTTCCTTATCAATAATCTGACTTGTCAATTCTTCTTCTAACATGATTTTCGTGAGTATTTATTATTTTTTTTCTTCTTCAATATATTCTTTATACCATTTAATTGTCTCTTCTAAACCTTCTCTTAATGGAGTAATCTTATAACCAAATTTATCGATGGCTTTTTTTGAAGTATAAGATCTATGATATTTAATTGCTTTTAGTGTAGGTCGAGTTAAAAAAGGAGCTTTCTTAGTAAACTTTGCTTTAACTTCCAATAACCATGCATATACCCAGGCTATTGCATAAGGAAACTTTCTTGCTTTTTTATTTCTTCCAATTTTAGCAATTAAATCAAGATATTCCTTAAATCTAACATTTTCTCCTCCAAGAATAAAATCTTCCCCAAAAAGGTCTTCTCTATTTAATACATCTGCTAAAGCATTTGATGTATCATATACATAAGATAGGCAGGTCATCGATTCTCCCTTTCCAGGACAAACACCCAAGGGAAATATTTTCCCCCTCATAACATCAAATAACATATGACCAAAAATATTAAAATCTCCAGGACCATATACGATTCCGGGATAAAATATCATCGCTTTCAAACCTTTGGGTATATAACTCTTCACGAGTTTCTTCGCTTGAAATTTAGATTTCTCATATTCCATAAAAAAATCTTCGTTTTCGTGAGTCTCATCAACAGGTTCTTGAGGTGTAGGCCCTAAAGCAGTAAAGGAACTGACGTAAAATAATTTTAGATTGTTTTTAAGCGCAACATTAGCGACGTTTTCTGTCCCCTTAACGTTAACATCGTAATAAATAGATTTATCTTTCGCCCATATCCCTGTATAAGCGGCCAGGTGGTATATTGTATCTACTTCATTCACAGCTTTTTCCAAACTGCTAAGATCTTGGACATCACCAATAATATAGTCTATATGATTAAGC
>JAGXOB010000275.1 GCA_019894735.1 Promethearchaeota archaeon
CTTTGAAACTACACGTAGGACCACGATCTAGATAACATAAATAATTGTTGGCAGCAATTTCTTCTATAGGTACTTTAAAGTTTAAGGCACTCTTAACGATCTGTTGAATTTTATCTGTTGATACCAAGTTTCCAATGAATTCTGAAATAATTTTAATTGCGATGTCATTGAAATCCATATTTTTGAATGAATCAATCGTATTCTCAGTTAGATGTGGAATTTTATTTAACATATATAATCCTTTATCTGATGCTTGCCCTTGTAAAACGGCTGTTTTGAAATCTACATCTGAGGAATTATAATTTGTAGAATGAAAACTCGTATCAATAACCTCTTCTTTTTAACTTTTTTGCTTAATTATCCTTTCTCTTTCTATAGCGATACTAATAAGGTCGTTTAGGATCGCAGCACCTGCTTCAAAACCACCAGCCCCCTTTCCCATTATTATAACTGATCCTGCATATTTAGTTTGGAGTTCAATGACATTTAAAGTGCCTTGAACGTTCAAAGGTGAATCTCGTCTAACTAACCTTGGTTCTACGATTAAATCATTATTTTCAGCAATAGCAAGATGTTTTATTACGTAACCATCTAATTTAGCTAACTCTAATGCATGTGAGGTGATCTTAGAAATTCCTTTTATACTTACATCTTCAATAGATTTTGACCATCCAAGTAACTCGTTTGAAAGGATAACTAGTTTTCCTGCAGTGTCGTAACCATTAATATCTAGAGTTGGATCCGTTTCGGCATATCCTAATTCTTGTGCTTCCTTTAAAGCTACTGAAAAAGAGACCCCTTCAGCTGTCATACGACTTAGTATATAGTTATTTGTGCCATTTAATATAGCTCTAATGCGAGTGATAGTATTTCCTATTAGATTTTGTTTAATAGATAGAGCAGGAACACAACTTGCCACCGTTGCTTCAAATTTCACCAAACAGTTCATTTTGTTAGCTAGATTTTTAATTATATCGTACTTCAAATAAAATGGTGCTTTATTAGACGAAACTACATCTATTTTATTCTTTAATGCTTCTAATATGTGAGTTAAAGCGGGTTCTCCAGTGTCTGGTTTAGTAGGCGTAGTTTCAATGCAAAGATCTATATCTAGCGTAGAAATTAAATCTTGAGCCTTCACATTACTTTTCCAATATTGGTTATTCCTTAAATTTGAATAATCCCTTAAAAGATCGTCTAAATCTATTCCATTGCTATTAATCAGAGCTCCGTCGTACTCGAAAATTGCAACTAATTTGGTGTTAATATTAAATTTATCACTAACGCTCTCTCGCTTTTCTTTCAATAGCTTAAGAAAACTTGTTCCAACATTTCCCATTCCGATTAAGCAAAATTTTACTTCCATACCTTTACACATTAGTAATTTCTTAGGATCGTATTATAAAGAGTTTTTTCTCTTTACATATTTCTTCTATTTCGTTTAGTAATTCAACTTTCGTCATAATTTCAGGATATTCAACCTTCATCATAACACTACTTATTTCATCAACTTCAGTAAATTTGGCGTGTAATTCAAAAACTTTAATGTTCTTTGAATCCAAGCGTTTAATGGTATCGGTTATATCTGTGTCGAAAACATGTCCAGTCAATATAAAAGTCAAAATTTGATTTTTAGCATCTACTGAAATTTTAATAATTTTGATATTTTTTTTGATTAAATCTTTTTTTATATTCTCTAGCGATTCTTGAATTAGCCCCTCGCTTAGTTCAAACCAAATATCAACCGGAATCAAGTTATTAATTTTTTTATCGTGATGGTGTAATACACCATAGATATTTCCCCCATACTGGGAGACTGGTTTAATCAATTCTATTAAACTTCCTGGAATATCTGGTAATTTAACTTCGAGATAAATCATTTTTGAGATAAACATTAATTTTTTTTAGCAATATATTCAACGATTAATATCATAGATATTAATCCATTGGGTTTACAATGACAGTATCAAAAGACACTTTTTAACTTTTCTACGAATTATCTGGATAAGAAATACTTGAATAAATGGTTAATCTCTTATGTAACTATGCTTAGTAGTATAGGATTGGGTTACAATTTTATAATAAAATGTTTAATATCATTTCTGCGCCACCAGCATTTTCTAAGTATTCCGCGTTCGATTTTACATCAATGAATTTATGTTTGTATTCTTCAAAATTCATCTTAAGATAATCTTGGATATGAAGTGCATCAAATGTGTAACGATCGTAGCAGGAAGTGGGATGAGCTCCAAATGGTATTTTAATAACAGCGTCACTCGTTTGCATAGGTAATTGTGCTTTTCCTTGTAAATATCTAATATCTTCAGTTTCAACTAATTTCTCGCAAGTAATTATCGTTTTTTTTGCAGTCTTGGCCATATCATCATCCACCCAAACTGCTCCTGTTATATTTGCATTACCGTATTCATCCGCAAAAGGGACATGTAAGATTGCTACATCTAAGTCAATTTTAGGTAAAGCCATTAACTGAGTTCCAGAACCTAATGGATCTTCAAATTGTTTTATATCTTTTCTAACTTTGGGAAAATCAGTCCCTATCATTCCCTTTAAAGGCATAAAAGGAACTTTTAAATACGAACTTTTCAATCCTAAAGCTATGGATGCTTCGCTCTCTTCAGACACTTTAATTAAACCCGATTCAACCGCTTTGCGGTAATGAG
>JAGXOB010000276.1 GCA_019894735.1 Promethearchaeota archaeon
AATTTATATTTTCCAAAGCTTTACTTAGTCTGGGGTTATGAATACTTATATCTCCTAATGCCATTTGCGTTGCAGATTTAGAAAAATCTTTTTTCTCGATTGTTTTCGCTCGTCCTGGTCCTATAGTTTTAACCATGATGTTTAGAAATTCAGGATCGTCCATAGCATATTTATTTAACGGGAAAATTCTATAAAATATGCCTATCTGTTTACGTAGCATTCCAGCTAGGATTCCTCCAAAAACTTGAAGTTTTAAGGAGCTATATGAGCCATTATACGTCCAAATTCTCTTACTATCGTGATCTACGATCAAATAAACTTTACGACTATTCATATTATTAATGACATCTGCAACTATTTCTCCTTCCTCGACTTCCACAGTGAGAAAATAAGGATCTTCTCTCACTTCAAGAACTTCAAAAATCTGTATCATTTAGTTAAATCCCAAGTTATATCTATATTTTTAATAGGATGTGATCTTTAATATAAATTGTATTTTTTTTAATAAATTCTCAGAAAATTTCAATAGAACACAAAATTTTTAAATTTTAAGGTATTTATTATAGTAATTTCCTTTTTGTAAGTTCGATAATAATGAGCTCAGATAAGAGAGTATATAAGTTAAACATTTCCGGCGGAAACTCAGGACCCGGAAAAGGGTTATCTAAATTAATTGAGATAGACGAGAAAAAATTTCGTTTTGAAGCTATGAAGATCGGGGATACGATCAAAGGTGGTCTTATTGGTTTTCCCAATTATGAATTCCAAATTACGGGTGGCTCAGATGCTAGTGGATTTCCTATGAGAAAAGATGTTCACGGTCCCGTAAAAAAGAGAATTTTAGTCTCCAAGAGAGGGATTGGTTACAAACCAATAAGAAAAGGAGAAAAAAGAAGAAAAACAGTCAGAGGCAACGAAATTACATTCGATATGACGCTCATTAACCTTAAAATATTAAAATATGGAGAAACCGAACTTTTTAAATCGAAAGAATAATAAAAATGAGATGAAAATTCCGTGGCTAAAGTAAAGCGATGTTCTTTTTGTGGATACGATATTCCCATTGGCAGAGGACACATGTATATTAAAAAAGACGGGACTATTTTTAATTTCTGTACGCATAAATGTAGAACTGCTCTGATTATTCAACACAGAAACCCCCGTAAGGTTAGGTGGACTACGCTTTACGGAAAAGAGTAATTGTTATAAATAAAAAACCAATTACTCAATATAACTTTAAATAAAACTTTAATTCAATTTTGAAAAAGGTAAATATAATAATGAAAGCTTTAATTGTTTTTGATACAAAACATGGGAACACCCAAAAGGTCGCTGAATTAATTGCTGTTGGAATTAAATCAGTTGAGGGCAACGAAACAAAAGTTGCAAATGTAAAAGATGTTGATCTTAACGAAGATGGAACCTATGATTTAATAGTAATTGGATCTCCAAACCATGTAGGAAGCCATGTAAAGAGCATAAAGAAATTTATAAATAATCTACCCAGTGCTACAATAAAATTCAATTCATTTGCTGTTTTTGACACCTACATGGGAAAAGACTTTGAAAAAGCTGCTAAGAAGATGGAAAAGCAAATTAATGAGAAGTTTCCAGATTCAACTATAGCTCTTCCTGGGTTATCAATAAAAGTTGATGGAATGAAAGGGCCCATCGCTGAGGAGGATTTACCCAAATGTAAAGAATATGGAATTAAATTAGCTAAGAAAGAGTAAGGAGTAGCTTTCTAAGTTATTAATTTCAAAAATTTTTCTTTTTTAGATTATTGGAGCCTTGAGAACTTCAAAAGATCGTCTATCAAATCTACATGGCTGACTATCATGCGTTGGCAGCAAAATCTTTCAAGACCTAATTGTTTAAAAGCGTCCTCAGATTTCTCACCTTTTTCCAATAGCTCTAAATATGGTTTATAAATATGAGCAATTAGTTTACCGCACGAAAAGCATCTTATCGGAATAATCATAATAGCTAAGTAAAAGAAGTATTCTAAAAAAATTTTACGATTATAGCTTTAATCTTCAAATCAAAAATTTTATTTTATAACCTAAATTAATTAACACATTCAAAATCGATGATTTTTGATGATAATATATTAAAATATATTGGATTAATGAGAAAAAATGAGTTATGTAAAATTTAAAATTCCTGATGCATTAAAAAATGGTATTAAGGATGCCTTAAACAAAATAGCTGGTACTCGGGATTCTAAGATTAGAAAAGGAATGAACGAGGTTACAAAATCAATTGAAAGAAGTTTAGCAAAACTAGTTATTATGGCAGAAGACGTTACTCCACCTGAGATTCTATTTCACATTCCATTACTTTGCGAAGAAAAAGGTATTCCCTTTTGTTATGTTTCAACGAAAAAGGAATTAGGGAATTCAGCCCGTATTAATGTTTCTTCTTCAGCAATCGCAATTGAAAATGTAGGGACTGGAAACGATCGTGAATTAGAAGATATTATTAAGAAGTTAGAAGCATTAAACAAATAATACGGTGAAAAATCTTAGCAAAAATGGATAAGGGAAAAGGAACAAGCGACCATGATTATTCGATCCCCGCTGAAGTCATTCAAATTGTAGGTAGAACTGGTTTAACAGGTGAGATTAGCCAGATTAAGGTGAGAATCCTTGA
>JAGXOB010000277.1 GCA_019894735.1 Promethearchaeota archaeon
GCGTATGTATGCAATGCGATCAAATTTTTTCAAATATTTCATAACCAAATCGCCAATTTCTTGTGAGGAAATTTCTTCTTTATCTTTTAGCATTAGTTCTTGCCTCACACGACTAGCTGACTCGTTTATCCGATCCATAGAAACAGGTCTCTTTTCACAAGCTTTCTGTAAACCTCGTATGATCTTATTAACGTCAAAACGTTCAATGCGTCCATCCTTTTTTTCAACCATAAGTTCAACAGTTTCCACATATTCATAAGTAGTGAAACGTTTGCCACAAAGAGCACATTCCTTACGTCGTCGTGTAGTGTTACCTGTAGAATCACGTGTTTCTAAAGTTTTAAATTCGCTAGAGTTGCAATATGGACAATTCATAAATGATCACAAATAGTTATTAGTGTTTATCGACCGAGTAAATACACTAAGGGTAGTGTGTTATTTAGCAATTGTTTACATTTAAGCTGAAATATAGGACATCGTTAACGTTCAAAATGTACAAAAATACGTTGAGTATAAACACATAATTCGGTTGATTAACGAGTATTTATGATCGTTAAAGCCTATTTAGAATCATATACTCATATAAGCTCGATTTTAAAGATTGTTTCCATAAAAACCAAGCAAATAGACACGTTAATTATCGAAGTGTCAAAAAAAAAATATAAACAACTGAAAGATAATAACATACGAAAAAGAGCAAAGATTACAAAAGATACATTATTTTCTCGCGTAAGCTTCAACTAGATCTCTTGCTGAAAGGATACCAACAAGTTTATCATTTTTAACAATTGGCAATCTTCGGATATGTTTTGAACCCATTATTGTAGCAGCCTCGTTAACACTTATTCCAATTGGTGCACAAATAAGTGGAGAAGAGCAGGTTTCACCTACTTCCACTATCAATGATTTGCCCTTTGCCAGGAATTTTGTGAGAAGATCTCTTTCAGTGAATATACCTATTGGCTTTTCGTTTCTCGTTATTATTACACTACCAATACGTTTCTTAGCCATGATAATAGCAACTTGATCTACTAGTGTTTTTTCATCAGCAGTAACTATTTTTTTAGTCATGAAATAATCAACTTCAAACCAAGTTTTCATAGTTTCATCGACTCTTGGAAGACTACCTATCATGTCTGAAGCCGTTAGTATCCCCACCACATTTCCCAAATCACAAACCATAAGTCGGCGTATTCTTTTTTCAATCATTAACTTAGCCGCGTCCTTTAGTGGAGATGAAACACAAATTTTTGAGATAGGACATGACATAACTGAATCAACTTTTTGATCTCTTAGACTTTCACCCCCACCTATCCAATCTTTTTCTAAAGCAACTCCACTACTTACAGTGTCCAAAAGATCTCTTTCAGTAATTATACCTACTGGAGTATCGTAAATTACTACCACTAAACTCCCTATGTGTTTTTCACCCATTACTCTTGCAGCATCATACAATGTTTTTTCTGGAGTAATTGTAACAACAGTACTTGACATTAATTCCCTAATAGTTTGATTATTTTTTTCAGAGGGATTAGCTCTATTAATAACTAATAGCGATTTATTGCAATCTTTAGGATTTGATGAGTTAATCATTCTAGTCACTTACTAATATTATTACATCACTAATAGTTTAGAAGATTTGATTATTTTCAGTTTTCTATAATAACTATACAATAATTAGAGTTGTTTTCTTTTTTAATTTTTTGTGAATATTACAGCAATCAAAACAATATTACCTAATAATAAAAAAACTTCAAATAATTAAATGGAGTTAAACAGGGGATTATTTTTATATAAGCAAAGGAATTCATGAAGAAAACGGAAGCGAATATCATTTGACGCTCATTGTAGACGATGCTGGAAGTGGAGATTTACTTTTTGGTGTAGTAATAGGAGCTTATAGAGAAGAAACAGATCAATTCACTTATGATGTTATTGATGTTAGCTATTATCAAGAATTATTTTGTGATAAAAAATATCTAAAAGAAGCATCTCGAGTAGTTCAAAAATTGATTAAAAAATTAAAAATAAAACCTAGAGAAAAAATTCAGGTATGCCAAGGGTGCATTTTCGATATAGCAGTAGCTGACTTAAAAGAGAAATATGGAGAAGATTTAATTAGCAAAATAAGGGTCATTGGAGAACCTCAAAGACTTATAGAAGAATCTTATTTAGATGAAATAAGAAATTTAGGCTATGAACCTTTAGAGGATCGTGAAACAAAAAGGGCAAAAAGTTTCTTCCATATGATGGAATGGATAAAAACCGATCCTAAAAGACTAAAATTTGCAAAAACAGGGTGGCCTCGATTAAAACGCTACAAATTATTTAGTCAAATTAATAAAATTGAGTCTTGTTCTAAAACTATTTGCAGCAAATGTGGAACATCTTGTGAGGTTCCATTTAAACCAGATGGAAATAGGCCAGTTTTTTGTAGTGACTGTTGGAAAAATAATAATACTCGAAGAAAAAGTAGATCCAAAACCCAAGCAAAGTTTTTATAAGATTATAATGTTAGTTGAGCGGCATGGAAATAATATTTGATTTCAATTCCAATTGGTACATTTTATTTTTCGCCTTTGTTTCCTCTTGGGCGATATTACTACTTTTGCGACGTAATC
>JAGXOB010000278.1 GCA_019894735.1 Promethearchaeota archaeon
AGTCAAATCAAAATCAGCAAAAATTGTCCATATTTCTTATATTCTATCTCAAGAGCTATCCACTATACATGATGAACCATGTTTCTCAATAGTTGCTTCAGAACGTTACGCTTATGCAAGTATGATTACCAGTTCAGCTATGAAACAAAATGAAGTGAAAAATACTTTTTCAGAAAAATTAGACTGGGTAACTACCCATAAGGTATTCGGATATTTCATAGCTATCGGAGTAATAACTGGTTTGCTTCTTTGGACTTTTATTGTTGGTGATTTTCTTTCGGGTTTGATTTCTGAAGGTCTTAGCTTTATTGAACCATTAGATCCTCAAGTTAGTGGACCTATTGTAAGTGTAATATGGAATGGAGTTTTCAATGGTTTTGTTGCTGGAGTTACATTGGTAATTCCATTTGTGATTCCATTTTATTTTTTGCTTGCAATGATTGAAGATTCAGGAATACTTACTAGAGTTGCATTTATGATGGACAGTGTTATGCATAAGATTGGATTGCATGGAAAAGCGCTTATTCCTTTAATATTAGGTTATGGATGCAGTGTGCCGGCCATACACTCGTGTAAAATAATGGAGTCAAGAAGAGAGCGATTGTTAGCCGCTTTCGCGATAACATTTGTACCCTGTGCAGCAAGAACATTGGTAATTTTGGGTCTTGTTGGAGTTTTTCTTGGACCAATTTGGGCTCTTACGTTGTATGCAGTTGACTTGATACTAATCTTTTTGTTAGGGAGAATCGCAATGAAGGTTGTACCAGGAAAATCTACAGGTTTAATAATGGAAATGCATAGTTTCAAAGTTCCATCATTATCTGTTGTCAGTAAACAAACGTGGACAAGAACAAAATCGATTATTTTTATGGTTTTTCCAATTTACATAATTGGAAGTGCGATAGTACAAGCTCTCTATGCGCTTGATTTACTTACACCCATTAGTAATGCGATGTCTCCTTTAACAGTTACATGGCTTGGACTCCCAGCAATCACTGGTATACTTCTCATACTGGGTGTGGTAAGGAAAGAGTTTATCCTTCTTGGAGCAGTAGCGGTTTTTGGAACTACAAATCTGTTAGGACCATTCAGCCCTGTTCAGCTGATTACACTTGCGTTAGTCGCAATGCTTTACATTCCATGTTTATCAACAATAATTATTTTAATAAAAGAATTTGGCTGGAAAGCTGCTACATCAATTTCTATAGCTAACATAATTTCTGCTATAATCATTGGGGGTTTAGCCTACAGACTTCTTGAAATAATACTTTAATAGCTAAATAATGCAAGTATAACTTAATTCTCTAATAATAATTTTATAAAAATTAAAAAAAGGTTTCCAATTTTTTTGTAATCACACTTTTTTCTCAATGATCAAAAAAACTATTATGTTCTAAAAGAAACCTGCACATATTGCTGGCATATACCAATATATCGCAATTTTAAAAGAATAATCATCTCAGTTGATGGCTGTTAAAAAGATCATGTTTCTACTTGCTTTCGATTGGTACGTGCGCTGGATCCTAATTTTGAATTAGGCCGACTCATTTGACTATGAGTTGCAGGACACTGAATTCTCGCCGTTTTTCCATCCTTTGAAACCCAAACAACGCGATCCATCCTACTACATTTTGGATATTTTAGTTGGTCACTGATAGTTACTATTTTCGTGTTCCCCTTTTGTATTGTCAAGTTAGTTTTTCCGTTCTTGGTTTGCTTGTTGATTACCATAATAATGAATAAATGATTTCTACCCGTGGGTTTTTTACCACCACTAAACTCTAAACCGCGAAGCAATTCTTCTATATTAGTTGAATTTGAAAAGAATTAGATTTAGCTAGGGTCACCCAGAGGATAAAAAAACTCTTCCAATTGGGGCCTCTGGAACTCTTAAGAACGTATGGGTGACTAAAGATTGAGAATTCACAAAAAAAGATTGCATTTCAGAATTAAAAAAAAATCAATTCAACCTTAATCCATTTTTGTATATAAAACAAATAAATCAACCGAAAAAATGGTTACAAAAAAAAGAGAAGAAAAAAGATGACACACAAAACGCTAACCCAAACTAAAACCGTCTAGGTGGACGTTTCTTCGCGTAACACTCACGACAATACACAGGCCTAGTCCCATCAGGCTTAAAAGGAACCTGACACTCTTGCTTACATTCAGCGCAAACAGCCGTGTGCATCTCTTTATTATTATACATTCGATTTATCAACTCCTATAAACTAATATGCGTGCAAAAATCACTTCTCACACAACAAAACCTAAGGTCACACAGAACCTTATAAACCACATGCATAAAACAACAAAGAAATAACTTGTATAATTAAGAAGAAAAACTATTTCTTTTTATGCTTTGCAGGCAACGAAACCTTTTTTCGTTCTTTTGTCTTCATCTTTTTCTCTCTTTCCTGTTTTCGATGTTTCTCTAAACCAGCTATCTTGTCTTTTTTACTTTTAGGCACTTAATCACCAACCTATTCTAAGGCATAAATGCATATTAATAAAAATATTGCTGACTAAACTGTTTTTGGGTCTTATTATAGTTAAAAAAAAGTGATTATAAATCTTTTTCATAAATGTTAAACAAAGCAGATAAACATGAACC
>JAGXOB010000027.1:0-16191 GCA_019894735.1 Promethearchaeota archaeon
ATTTAGCATAGTCGCCCACATCGATCATGGAATGTCTAACTAATTGGTTCAATAGTTACCCATATAGACGACAGCAAGCGACTACTTGTTAAGACGTGCAGGTTTAATGCGCGAAGAAGATGCCGGACAGCTCCAAATGACCGATTCAGATTTAGAATAAGATTTACTTTTTCTACTGAAAGAAGAGGAGCAGGCAAGAGGCATAACAATTTTCACCAGTGTTGTTCTATTAGCGTTCAATGATACAAGAAAACCTGATGACGATGAACCTTACATCCTTCAAATTAACGACACACCGGGACATATATCCTTTACAGGGGAAGTTTCGCGCGCACTTAGAGGAAGTGATGGTGCAATTATTCTCGTTGATGCCTTAGAGGGTGTAATGACTCAAACTGAAACAAATATTCGATTATCTGTTGGGGAAGAATTTTGCAAACCGGTTCTGTTTATCAACAAAGTAGACCGATTAATTAGCGAACTTAAGTTAAGCCCAGAAGACACTTTTGCGAAGATTGATAAAATATCAAGACAGGTAAACGAATTAATCAAAAAGATTAGGCCCGAAGGATCGGGTTGGGGAGTAGATTTTGCCAAAAATAGCGTTACCGTTGGTTCAGCCAAACACGGATGGGGTTTCACTTATGAAATTCTGTTAGAAAAAGGTTTGAAGCCACAAGATGTATTCGCAAAATATAAAGAAGGCGACATTCAATGGCTAAGAGAAAATCTTCCACTTGACGAGCCTATGTTAAGGATGGTTGTGGATCATTTACCTAATCCAGCAGAAGCTTCAAAGTATAGAATTCCTCATATTTGGGGTGGCGATTTGGACTCAGAACTAGGACAATCACTTCAAAAATGCGATCCTAAAGGTCCTCTCTATGGCATGATTACAAAAATATTCTTAGATCCCCGGAGAGGGTACCAAGCTACTCTAATTGGTCGTGTTTTTTCTGGTACATTCGATCATTCTGACTCAGTTTATTTGATAGGCGGTAGAAGTACAAATCGAATAAAACGATTAGGTGTTATGGAAATCACAGATCTTTTAGATGTACCCCGAGTTCCAGCAGGTAATTTATTTGCCTTATACGGGTTTATTTGTCCATCTGGAGAAACTTTTATGTCTGCAAGTGACGTACCAAAAAATAAGGAGGAAGCATACCAATTAGCCACCTTTGAAAAAATCCAGTACGCTTGTGAACCAGTTGTTTCAAGAAGTATAAAAGCCCTAGATCCACAGGAAATAGATAAACTGGATCTCGTAGTAAGTAAGTGGCTTCAAGCAGATCCGACCGCGATGTATCGTTTAGATAAAGAATCTGGAGAATTTATTTTAAGTGGGATTGATCCGCTTCAAATTGAGATACTTACCAAGCGTATTAATAATCAAGTAGCAATTCATATTGGAGAGCCGATTATAGTATATCGAGAAAAAATCACTAAGAGAAGTAAAGACTTTTATACGAAATCAGCTAACACGCATAATCGCATTTTGTTATACATTGAACCATTAGACGAGATAACAGAAAAGCTAATTGAGTCTGGAAAAATAACAGATTTGATGAGTGAAAAGGATAAAGCTAAAATCTTGAGAGAGGAAGCTGGTTGGGACGCGAAAGAAGCTAGAAGGATCGTTGATGTGTACCAAGGTAGCTTACTCGTAAATGGCACCTCAGGATTGCAACGATTCGATAGGGTAAAATCGTATTTAACAGCCGCCTTTAGAGATTGGCTCGGAGAATGTATTCTTGCAAAAGAACCAGCTGCAGGATTTAAAATAGTTTTCACAGACATGACGATTCACGAAGACACTCGCCATACATCCTACGGACAAATTGCAGGAATGGCTTTTTCAGCAATGTCGTTAGCTATGTTGGACGCTGATCCTCACCTTTTTGAACCTATTCAGAAAATTGACGTAAAAACTCCGGAAGGAACGGAAGGACCAGTAAATGCCATTATTAACAAACGACGTGGTAAAATTACAAATGTAGTTCCCGAAGGAGAATACGTACGAGTCCAAGGTGAAATTCCCGCAGCTGAGACTATTGGTATAGCTGACGACATTCGAGGTTCAACTCAAGGAAGGGCATTTTTCGGATACGAATTTTCGGGATTTGAAAAAGTACCTCATAGTGTAGAGGAAGATTTAATTCTCGAAATTCGCAAACGTAAGGGTATGCCAGACCATTTACCAGATACTTCAAGTTGGGATCGGTTTATTTACAAAAAGACATAGATTTTTTTATTCTTATATTTTTTATATATATTTTTTATTCTTCAGAAACTTTATAGTAGAGCTTTCTAACTAGCTTCTGAAACGCTTCAATAACTCCTTGTCCTGTTAAAGCGCTTGTTTTGAAGTATTCGATGATATGATGTTCATTTACAAATTTCCCAACATTAACATCTGAGTTAATTTTATCCTTATCAGAGATCAATTCGTTTTCATTAATTAAATCGACCTTATTTCCAAATAACGCTATTGGAATATCTCCGCAATATTTTTTAAGTTCGTTAAACCACTTTTCAATGTGATCTAAGCTTTTTAATTCTTTGGGAGCATGGGAAAACGCGATTATCGCCCCGCTACTACCCTTATAAAACTTGCGACGCATAACTTCAAAGGTTTCTTGTCCCGCGATATCCCATATAAACAGTTTAACTTGTTTACCTTCTATTTTTTCCTCGTAATTTGAAAACTGAGCCCCCAAAGTGGAGATATAGTCTTTTTGAAACGATCCCGTTGTATATTTCTTAACCAGTGTTGTTTTACCAACAGCTGGGTCTCCAACAACTGTAATTTTAAATTTATACTCTTTATCTACTGACATATTCTTGATAGTTAAAATTTCTTTAAATATTTTTAACTATGGGTATTAGTTCAAATCTTAACATTTATAGAATTAAAGAATTATTATTAATATTAAGGGAATTTTGAACTGAATTAAAGAAAACTATTTTGATGTAAATATGCCCGAAGATCAAGAAAATCAAAACGATGAAGAACCTAATATAGAAAAAGAAGAATTAAGAGAAGATCAAGACGATTTAGATGTTTATCTCTCAGAAATGAAAAATCTCGAGACAGATTTCTCTGATTTAGAAGATCTTGACCTTGAAGAATTACAAGAAATGCAAGATGCAATTGCTAAGGTTAAAGAACTGGAAAGTCAACAAAGTAAAGAGATTATAAAAGAAGAAATTCCAAAAGAATATGAAAGCTTTAAGCCTAATATTCAAACTACTGAGCGTGAAGATTATAGAATGCAAAAAGAAGCTATGAGTAGCGACTTTTCTGATATTGAAAATATTGATTTTGAGGAACTTCAAGAAATGCAGAAAGCCATAGAGACTGTACAACAGGAAGAAAGTCAAGCAACTGAAAATGCAATAACTCATTACCCCACTAGCAACGCAGAATCCACAGAATTAGAGGAACGCATAAAACAAGAACTCCTCGAACGAAAACAAGAAACTAAAATAGTAATAATAACACCCGAAAAATTTATAGAACGTGCAAGAAATAAGCGCGATAAAATTTGGTATCATGTCCTTCATTATTTAGTGTATCAAGCAGAGGATTACTTCGCCAGCAAAGAATTACTTTATGAGATGTTAAAGGAAGTTACGAGTAAAAGCCCGATTGATCCCCTACCCGAAAACCAATTCTACTTTGGTTTAGGCTATATCCTTAGATTAACCTTAAATGAAAAACAAGTCGTGAAATACATCAAGGGAGGTAAATTTAAGATTAATGTAGGAATAAAAGGGATAAGCGATATTTTAGAAGAAGTGGGAGAACCTATTAGCACGAGGCCAATTCTAAAAGAGGAAGAAAAGAGAAAAATGTATAAAGAATTTCTTGATGACGATTTTTTTGATCAAATTTAGGGATGTGAACTGGTGAAGTTACCGGCTTAACCATATATATAATTAAACTTATATGTATCTAAATAGATAATTAATTACCATTTAATTTAAAAATTTATAGAAAAATTAGTGGTTAGTTATGGATATAGTAGATATTTTACAAGGAACGCTTAGTCTAATTTTTGTTCTAATTTCCTTTGTTATCGGAGTCACAATAATCTCCAAATATGGAAAATACAAGAATAGATTATATATTCTCGTAGGGCTCTGCTGGCTTATGTTGTCCACTCTTTGGTTACCCGAAGCAGTATCATTCCTAATGAGTATATTCATCATGCAAACTCTCAGTTTAGAATGGTATTTCATTATTGGCAATGCTTTCTTTCCGATTGCTTTAATTTGTTGGGTTACCGCTTATACAGACATGGTTAATGCAGAGAAAAAAAAGCTAGCTGTTATCTTTATTGTAATTTATAGTATTGTCTTTGAAGGATTGTTTTTCTTTCATTTCTTTTTAGACATTAATTTAATAGGGATAATCAACCCGTTAAGACCATTCAGTGCTGATTTGGGGATTTTTTTAACGATTTTATTATTAATAGGATTTGTAATCTTATTTATATCGGGTTTTAAGTTTGCTAGAAAATCAGTAAGATCTGAAAATAGAGATGTTAGGTTGAAAGGGAAACTCCTTGAATTTGCTTTTGTCGCTTTTACAATTGCTGCTTTACTTGAGAAAACAGCAAGATCTATTCTGATAGGAACGATTTTTCCTGATCCGACTACCCCTATATTATCAGTGATGCTAGTAGTTGTGAGAATCCTATTAATTTCAGGCTCAATTGCCTTTTATGGGGGATTTCTCTTACCACGATGGATGAAGGAGGTTTTTACTCAATAATTTTTTTTATTCTTTTTTTTTACTTAGAAAATGAATTTCTTAACTTAGAAAACCATGAAAGTTAATATTATTAAAAATATTTAATTAATAATCAGATATCATCCATATAGCAACATAAGATTATTCAAAATCATGAAATATAAACCCTCTTTGCTTATTATCGGAAATTCAAATGTAGGAAAAAGCTCAATAACAAGATTATTACTACCAAATCCGAAGAAATTTAAAGGTAAAGCAGGTAAACAACCAGGAAGCACACTCATGATAAAATCTATTGAATTTCCTCAAATGCCCTATAACATTGTGGACTTACCTGGGTTTGGGTATATGAATAGCCCTAGCCGCCGAAGAGAAGAACATATAAAAAAACAATTAGTTATCCATATTGAAAAACACCATGGTGAATACTTTTTTGGTTTAGTAATACTGAATTTCTTAAGGATAGAAGATGAGTTAAAAAAATATTACTTAGAGAATGATACATCGATTCCTCTAACTTTTGAATTAATAAAATTTCTAAAGGAATATAATATACCTCTTCTAGTTATTTTAAATAAAGTAGATAAGGTTTCAGTTTTCGATAAGAAAAGAATACTATCATTATTGATAGATTCTGCTAAGGATTATGGATTAAACTTAATCCAAATAAACGACGAAGAAGATAGAGTTCATATGAAAATACCTTATTTAGAATTCTCGGCAATAAAAAGAACAAATTTGGATAAATTAAAAAGAATTATAAATATGTCCCTTCAAAATGTAGGATAAAAACTCTTTTTAGAACATCAGGGATTTGTGATAACAGGGTTTTTATTCTCATCCCAATTGATAGCAAACAAGAAATCTCTACTCGTCTTATTTTTATAAATTAAGGGAAAATTTCCTATTTCTTGGAATTTGAAAGCTAAAGCCTCTAAATCTTCGTAAGTAGGGAAATAGTGCTGAATAGGTTTATCACTTTTCAATCTTTCTTTAATGTTTAGTGCGCTAGCCTGAAGAGTAAATCCTTTAATTTCAAAAAAATTAGGGTTTGCCTTCTCAATTATCTTAACATAATCTTCTACATATTTTTCAGCGAAGTTCAAATTTTTTACGGCTGTTAATCTTACTACAGTTCTACAAGTTAAACTTTGAACCAAACCTAAAGATGATAGGATTTTTTCCCACCCATTTTTTATCATCGGACGGCAGATTTTTTTATACAGATCGTTATTTGGTGCTGGTAACGTGATATAGAGTTGTGATGGTAATGAATTTAAACTCTCAATTCTTTCTGGTAATGTTCCGTTAGTCACAATAAAAGAAGTCATATTTCGATCACGAAACTCCTTAACCAATCCATCTAATTTTGGATATAAGAATGGCTCACCATCAAGAGATATTGCTGCATGATTGGGGGTCATAGCTTCACTATGCGCTTGCATAATCTCGTCTGGGGTTGTTAATGAAATGTTGATTAACTTAACTATTTCTTCTCTTGAGTCGATGCAGCACGATATTTCGTTGTCAAGTTTAAAACTCTTTAAAGAATCATCCGTTGATACAAGAAACTCCTGATTTTTTAATAAGTTTAGTGCACGTTCGATCTTATTTTTACTCACGTGGAGCCCTTTTGAAAGTGAGTTTAAATCATGATTTTCTTCATTTTTTAACATATAAGTGAGAAGATCCACCATAATCTCATAATTTTCAAGATATCTTCTTAATGGTAAATGGTTTTTTATAATATCTTGATGTTGACGAATCATCTCGTCGATTAAATAGCTAGGTTCATCGGGTTCAACGCTAAATTCACTACTTATATTTCCGAGTTCAGTATCTCTCCAACAGAAAACGCACTGTTGATTACAGAATGGCATAGACGGAGTGTTTTGTAAGCATCTGTGACTCTGAATTCCAAAAACTCCCTTATAACAATTTCTGTTCTCTCTCCCTGTCATCAATTTTTGTTCTAACCAATGACATGGTTTAATTGCAGTATGTTTATTTTGACCTATTATGCGATATGTTGTTTTAGTATAAGCTTCAACAAATTTGTTTGTAATTTTGTTGTCAATTATGTATGGATTTGTCATCACAGAGTACCGCGTTTTTTATTCGTATCCTTATAGTTTATAATTATAGATTAATGTACCTAATAATAATATTAAAAATTATTATTTAGAATTATAAGTACATCCGTAATTAGGAACTAACTTATAAAATATAATTAGATAGATCATTGAAATTCTTACCGGGAGAAAAAATGTTAAATAAAATTAAAAGTCAAATGCTCAATTTGGGTTTGAAATTTATTAGCGTAGACGAAAAAATAGTTAGGATGATTTTAGAAACAGGTTCTTCGAATATTAACGAGATAGTTATATTACCAGCAGTAGAAATGGTAATGAAAAAAATTCTAAACAAATTACAAAACAAAATTGTACATGGAAGAGTTTACAATGGAGTGTTAAACGGAATTAAAGTGAGTGTTATCCGATCCCAAGAGGGATGTCCCAACGCGGCACTTACCTTAGAATGCTTGAAGCGTTCCAAAGCAAAAATAATAGTAAGGGTAGATTTTTGCGGCGGGATTTATGGAGAGAGTAACACGATAAATATTGGTGATATAGTAATACCTAAATTAGCTTATTGTGGTGACGGTACAAGTACGGAGTATTTAAGAGCCAACTCAACTTTGTTAAACAGTTTAGATTCAATTCAAAATCCATTATCTGCAACTCAAAATTTAGTTGCTTCCCCTCAAACCATTTTTATCTCTAAACCAAATGAAATCTTAAGAGAGTTATTAGTCAAAGAAACTCGTGCGTATAATCCTAATAAGATAAGAGAGCTAAACCTTTGGACAACAGATGCATTATTCTGCGAAACTTTTGACTTTATTAGGGCACTTAAAACGGTTAATATCGAAGCAATTGATATGGAAAGTTCAATTCTGTTTTTATTAGCGAATTTATACAATATGAAAGTTGCCTCAATACTATCCGTGTCAGATTTACCTGGACATCCTCAGTATGACCTATTAAATTCAAACGAAATCCACCCCGATATGGAAACAGGCATAGATAACGCTATTAAAATAGTAATCAGCGCGCTTCCAAAAATACAGCACACGGTTTAAAACAAATATAGTTATAAACCACTTAATAACTTAGAAAAATCTGGTTCACCAAAAAAATCGTTAAATCTAGCGAGTAATTCAACATTAACAACGTGAATCTTTTCTTCTTTTTGAGTCTTGGCGGATTTGATAAGATCTAAATCCTTTAGTTTTTTCATATGGTATTGAATCGTCCCAGAATATACATCAAGGATTTCTCCTATTTTTGAAATTGCTATCCCTTCATTTTTAAAAATTTCTTCTATTATTTTTGGAATTAATGGATTTGAGAAAATAACTTTATACTTGTCGCAATCTTCTGGAACATCTGCTAAGAAGTAATGTAGAGATTTTCCAATTCTTTTTGATCTTATTAATTTGAAACGCTCTAAGGTCATGATATGTTTTAAAAAGGGGGTTCTTGTTATTCCTAATTCTTCTTCGATCTTTTCGTTCCTGGCATGGATTCCCGGATTTTCTTCGATGAATGTTAGGATTTTAACTAGTTTTTCATTATTTAAAATTTCTAGTTTTGTTCTTCGTTCATTAGTGACAATCCAATTCTTTTCTTCTAAACCTCGTATGGTTAAAAATATTTCTTCCTTACTGTAACCCTTCCTATATGCAAGTTTCGCTATGCTCTTAGCATATAGCTTTTCAATAATTGGAAATTTCTGTAATTCCGCTTCAGAAGAAACATCAATATCAAAATCGGCGTCATATCGCTTTAATTTCAAAATTTCTTGAGCAATATTCAAAACATCCTTTTCGATGTCAGTTAATTCTGTAACTGGCGTGATCTGTTCTTTTATCTGTTTTTTTTTCTTGATTTTAGTATCTTGTAAAGGAGTAAAATCTAAGCGCCTAAATGAACTTCCCTCTAGCTCTTTTTCCACTTTATTTTCCTTTGTTTCTCTTCTTTTTTCTAACGACATGTTTTCAATGAAATTTCTTCATAATTTTTAAGCGTGCTTTTCTAAAAATTTCACAAATTCTATTTGCTGTTCTTTATCCAAATATTTTAGATCTTCAATTATTTTATCGTAATATTTTGATTTAACGTTAGGTAGCTTACGAATTCTCTCAATTAATTTCTTTGGAATTTCTTTGTATAAATTCCTTAATTCTTCAACGTATTTCTGTTGTTCTTCTTCAGCTAAGAACCCTAATTCCCTTAATAGATTTTTTCGCTCAATTTTAGGAATATCAAGTTCTGAAATCTGCTTTCTAATATCTTTAGAAATGATATTAAAAATCTTTGTGAAATATTCTTTGACAACTTTCCTGTCTTTTTCGTTTTTTACGGGTAAAAGGGACTCGTGAAGCCTCAATTTAATATCTTCTTCTTCTTTATCGACTTTTTTTTCTTGAGGAACAATGTCTTCAGTTATATCTTCTTCTTTATCGACTTCCTTTTCTTGAGGAGATATTTCTTCAGTTATTTCTTCTTCTTCATGATCTTCTTCAATTGTTATTTCTTTTTCCGTTTCTTCTTCTGAAAGGGTTTTTTCAGTGTCAATTACTTGAATTGTCGGTTCTGGTAGTATAGAATCAGGTTGTGTAGTTGAAATCTCTTCCTTTTTATCATGTTCTATCTTTGGTTCTACTGGTAAATCTACTTGCCTTGGAACAACTTTCTCTTCAGGCTCTTTTATCATTAATTTCCCATGTAAATCAATTGGTTTTCCTATAAAGAGTAGAAGTAATAAAATTGATTTTAATAAAATAAAGACCCCTATAGATAAGAAAACTGTACCTATTACGCCTAAAATGAATGTTCGAACTACATCAATTCCAGCAAACTCTCTTTTATTGTATATCTTCTTCTGTAATTTTAAATCTATTATTAAAATAATAAGTGCCAGAAAAATAAAAGACATTATGATTAACATCAGAGTAAAATCATTAAAAAATGATGTAATAATTGTAAAAGCGCTTATTTCAATGCCACTAAAGTATATGCCATTTAATACAAGTAATAAGATTACAAAACCAGCTTTAGCAGAAAAATTATTAATAGAATTCTTTAATTTAAGACCAAATCGATATATCTTATGGTCCCCCTTTTCAGAGTTTTTGGCAGAATAAATAAATATTAGAATTCCCTTAATTAATAGAAATACACCCGTACCATAAATAATACATCCTAAAATCCCATAACAAATAGCATCAAGAGGTATTTCATCATAATTATTAGATTTAATCCTTGGGGATATAAAACGAGAGTCGTAGATAATGATTAATAAACTACTAAACACAATAAGATACGAACTTATTATGGGAATTATTCCTCCTGAAATAGGGAAATTGAAGAAGCTTAAGAGTAAAGTCAGGATAGAAAAAATAATTATTGGAAGAAAATCAAACTTATTCAAATTCTTTATTGCTTTGTCAAGATTAGATTTTTCTTTATCAACGATCCCGTATATGGTGGGTTTATGTATCAGAGCTCTCGACTCTCTTACAGAAGCTTGTTTAAAATTTACACCTGATAACGAAAAAGGTGTTCCACACATTTCACAGTATACCTGAACTTTAGACTCTATAAGCTCTGATAGTTCCTTTGGAAAAACATATTGGCAGCTGCGACAAACGTATAGTTTATTATCCATTTAAGTCTCACACTTATATATTTATAATTTTATTTAATTTTTTTAATTTTTGAATTATATTGAATTGTAATTTGTATTTTTTTTATAGATAATTAAAAATATAACTCCAATTGAAAAATAAAATCTTAATTAACTGTAGTAGGAATGTGAATATAAAAAAAATGGAGTCCAATTTTTAAAAAAATCAATTAAAATTCAGGTACCTTTAATTGAGTTTATCATGTCTTAACATTTATGAAGTTAAATCTATCCAATTTAACTTTTCTACTGTTTGATTAAGATTATGATCGTCTTCCGTTGCATTAAATTTAAGTTTAGCAAACAATCTGTAAGCCTGTTCTCGAGATGGTTTAAATTTTGCTATATCATCATTTTTACCGTGATATACTATTACTGGTATATTGATTGGAGAACGATCATCCCATTTCAATAGTTTAGTAGCTAAATAAGGTGCTAATAAAATTAATCGTTTAACTTTTTTCGGATTCTGGAGTGCAAAAAGTACGCCCATTAAACCTCCAAAACTTGAGCCAATAATTACCCATACATCTCTTTGGCTTAATATCGTGTTTAAATGAGCCATTCGCGCGTTAAGAAGGTCTCCAAGCGTTTTGTATGAATAAAAACTTACGAAATCAGGAGTAAGAATTTCTGGAATTAGCTTTTTTAAATACTGTCCTTTAAAACCCTTACCCGAACTTTCAAGACCGTGTATGAAAATAATATTTTTCATATTAGCTACTTAAGTAATTAATTTATGAGTACTAACCAAAATCAAGCTCTTCAGAAGGTTCTTGGGTTAACTCCTTGTTCAATTCCCTTATCAATTTTTTCTGACCAAAAAAGATTAAGATGACAAGTACGCTAAAATAGAATAAAACAATGAGTAATGAGAAAAAATAATACTCTCCCGTAAATGAAATGAAATGGGCAGCTACTCCAATAATAAATCCCGTAAACAATCGAGATTCTGTGGTACTTGTTCTATAAAGAAGTTTTTGAGTACCCCAATCGATTAATCCCGGTATTGGAAAAATAATTATTATGAATAATGCTACTTCAGAACTAAATTGAGTATCAATTATCTGTTGAACTATATGAGTAAAAAAAATAGACATGATTATTCCAATCACCATCCCCGAACATCTAGAGCATAGATAAAGTTTTGTCCTTCCAAATTGAAAATAGAAGGTGTGGTCACTTGCAGAAGTAGGGTGGTGAGTTAAAAGTAGATAGTAGAGATCGCTTTCTGTTGTGGCAAAAACTTCGTCATACAAAATTAAAAGGATCGGCACAATAATAATAGCCGAAAAGAGCGCTTGTAGGAAAAATTTGTAACCAAAGTTAATAATTACCATTTCTAATTGTAGAGATGGGGAATAGAGAAATATCTGAGATGATATTACAAGAAGCATTACAACAATAGAATCAATAATTAAAACGATATATGTATAAAGAATACTTTTAATCTTTTGATATTTTAAAGGTTTATATTTGTAAATCCCAGCTACCATACCGAATACAGCAACGATTAGGCACCAATCTAAGAAAACGCTATTGTAAAAAGCGAGTTGAAATAAAAGTTCTCCTAAAAATCCAGCAATAAACGCTTGAATCGGACCCGCTAATATTGAGAAAAAAGTAAAGACTAATAAAGAAATTCCAAATACTAATGAAAACTCGTTATTACCAATAAATGGCGTAGAAATTGAACCAAATGATTCAGAAATGTATATATAACTCATTATAATAAAAACTACCACCAAAACATTAACAAAAATTAATCGTAAGGTAATTTTTGGTTTTTTATCAACGCTCATACTAATCGCTTTAAATAAAGGTAGGTGAAAAAACTTAGATATAATTAGTAAAAAATAACATCAAGTTCTTCAATTAATTTTTCTTTAGTAAGTTCAAATCCTTTCCGAAGAACGGAAACTATAATATCTTTCCCGGTGGGAACATTTAGAATGCTATTGTCTTCCTCCACTATTGCTATACCAACTTCGTTATAATCTAATTGTCTTTTTAGAGCTTCATAGGCTTTTTCTTTGGTTTTAAAGGCCGCTCTTGATAATTCATTGTAATTTTTTACATCTTCTTTTATATTCAAAAATAGGATACATTCTTCTACTTGGGAAATAAAAGACTTTTTAGTAATTTCTTTCAATTTTTCATAGTCTTTATGATTTTTTTTACACTGCTTATCAGTTTGGTCATTTTCTAAATAACTTGGGAAGTTTTTATTTATCACTTCATCAAATTTTTCTTTGTTAATCTCCCCATTTTCAATTAGCGTTTTTGCAGACTCTAACGCGATTTCAATTTGTTTTAATGTCCCAACACGAGCATTGTGATCGCTCCAAAGCTTATAAAAAGCTTTTACTATTGGTTTTACAACAAAATTAAACGCTCCGGCATCTAACTCAGAATCTATTAACTCTTTACCATAACCGAGTGACAAGTCAGTCGTTGAAATCATCTTCTCTTCAACGATTCTATAGTTTCTTAGTATATGACTCATGATTAATTCTCCATTGATTGGTAAATATCATTTTTTTAAACTTTTTTTATTTTATAATTTTTTTACTATTGGTATCTCTTAATAAAATGCTTTAATTATATTTAATCATAAGTTTCGTCTATAGATTCTAAAAATTCCTTCTTAGTCTCTTCGAATCCTTTTCTTAACGCTTTGATAATTATCTTCTTACCTGCTGGTAAAGATAGAATACTTGGATCCTTTTCAATAATTTTAATTCCTTTTTCCGTGAACTCTAATTGTTTCATTAAATTCATAGTAGCTAGTTCTTTAGTTTTAAATGCAACTCTAGCAAGTTCGCTATATTCATTTACATCCTCTTCAACGCTAAGAAATGTTCTCACTTCTTCAAGATAATTAATAAATGTTTCCCTTGCATTTTCTTTTAATATTTCGTAGTTTTTATGGTGCTTGCTACATTGATATGTTACTTGATCACCTTTTAGATATTTGGGGAAGTATTCTTCGACAATATTACTAAATTCTTCTTCAGATTTACCATTTAACAATAATTGCTTACCAGCATCAAGTGTTACGTCTATTTGCTTCAACGTTCCCTTCCTTGCGTCATGCATGGCCCAAAAATCGTAAAACGCTTTAACAATTGGTCTTACTACGAAGTTTAAAATCCCCGTATCTAATTCCGTATCTATAAGTTTTCGCCCTTTTTTAAGAGATAGTTCCATTTGCTGGATCATTCTCTCTTTTATTATGTTATAATTTCTCTCGATATACTCCACTGAAGATCCCCATCAAATTACGTTTATTGAGTATTTTATTTATTAAAATATTCCTTGAATTAAGAAAAGAAAATTTTTAAAATTTTTTAACTTTTTTATATTTCTTTTAGTCTTCCATTTGAAACGAAAAAAGTATATAATATAGAATAATGTTTTATTATAATATTAGGATTGAAATATAATTTAAACTAAATTAAGTCAACTTTATGCGCTATATCTTTAAAATTCTTCTACTGGGTCTAGATGGAGAAGCCATTTCTTTTTACGCTCTTAGAGCGTTAGGAGAAGAGGGTGAAACTAAAGGAGCTTATTTTGAGTGGTATAAAGAAGTAAACGCTTTTGAGGATATTTGCGATTTGGAAGTAGATGCAATTACTGATCTCACAAATTCTGATTCTGATTTTGATGATATGCTTGGAACCGTAGATGGTGTTATCTACTTCATAAATCCTTTAAATACGGAAGAAATAGAAATTTTCGATTCTATATTACACGATATCAGAAAAATAAAAAGAAGCATCCCTATTATTCTGATGTACTATGATCAACAAGGAATATTGCCAATATCAGTAAATGAATTGTTAGAAAACACGTGGTTAGAGTACGTTGATGTGGAAGCATTTGTTAATCTTCAACCAAGAGAATTTCACCAAGCTTTGCAATGTTTATGTTTAGCGATGATCTCTGGAGATACACCTTTGAATATAGAAAATGCGTGGATGAGATTTCCGATCTATTTTCAGCTAGCAAACATCTTCTTTAAAAAAGCGAATAAAGAAGAAAAACCTGAACTTTATTTCTATGCAGCTAAAACCATTGAAAAAATTGCGAGGATTGCTGAAATATTGAATAAAGAGGAATACTACATTTTTTGCGAACAGGCTGCGTTTCTTTATTCAAAAGTAAATATGTATTTGGAAGCTTCAAAGATTCTACAAGATGTAGATAGAAAAAAAGCGGAGAATTATAAAAGATTACACGCCGAATCTATGCTTATAGAAGGTAATAAGTTATTTAACAATCGTAAATTTGTTCAAGCAGCAAAGCAATATCTAGCAGCAGCCCAATGGTCCGCTATTGAAATTAGAGATAACAATTTAATGGATGAGGCTTTTAAATTAGCAATTAATTCTTATATATCTGCTTGCAGAGTTGAAAACGCTTTCAACATTCTCAATAATCTCCCCCACGATCAGACTCTTCTTATCCTACGAGGAGTAACTGCAAAAATTATTGCTGCTGCAGATTTTTTAATTAAAGAAGAAAATTTCGTCCTAGCTCGAGATCAATTATACCGCGCAATATCTGTATATCAGAAGGAAGGTTTGTTTGAGGAATTGGAGCAATATGCTAATAAATTAATCACTGTATTAGCCAGTATTCTGAAAATACAACTTAAGGGAGAGCAACGATTTCATGCTAAACAAACTTATGATGAAATTGAAAATCTCTCAAAAACATACAAAGTCAAAAAACCAGATGTAGATTCACATCTAGAAACCTTAATTAAGCAGTTTTTGAATAATCTTGATTTTGGAAATGCTACAATATTAACCAATAGTCTAAATTCTTTAAAGTTAAAGAAAGAATTAACTGACCTGAGTTCTAAAGTAGAAGACAAAAACAAAGAATTAGTTAAAACACAAATAGAAGAAAACATCAAAAGCGGTGTGAACGTTCTAAATAGCTTTATAGAGCATGAGTTAGACATCTTTAAAGAAATTAATTCACAGATTATTAAAGAAGCAAACAACTTTATTGAGGAAGGTGAGTATTCTGAAGCTGCTAAGCACATGAAAGTACAAGTAGAATTTTTGAAAAGAATTGGTAGAGAAGAAATTCATACTGAAATGATAAAGAAAGTTCTAGATATCCTTTTAGTCGGAAAGCTTTTAGACCAATTTTTTAAAATATATTATGATCTTTCAAAAAGGGCAAAAAAGATATATTTAAGAAATAGATTTCCCATTATCATAGAAAAATTGAAAGAAATTATAACAGAACGCGATTTCGAACAAATTGAGGATATTTTTGTAAATCTCCTCTCCGTTTATAGAGAGCAGTTACTCTATGAACAATCAAAGGAAGTTAGTGAGGCGTTTGTTGATGCTATTAAATCTGAAGCAATGAGAATTGTGAAAAATGCCGATAAGATTGATGTCATTGATGCTGCCCTTATGTTGACTAAAAAAGCGAAGGATATTTCACTCGCTTATTTAGATAATCGAATAATAAATTTCGATAAAATTTACGAGAGAATTGTTGAAATTTGTATCAAATCTGACAAATTACCTTTAGCTAGGATCAATTTAAATGAGATTCTGAATACGTTTCTTAAAACAGAACTAGACAAAAAAATACAAAAAATTGAAGATGAAAAAAGTGCTAGCGTAGCTAAAAAGGCGATAGATTCTTTT
>JAGXOB010000027.1:16289-24917 GCA_019894735.1 Promethearchaeota archaeon
AAAAGAGAGTTGATGAAGAATCAATATTGGAAATTAGCTTTAGAAGATTTATCCAATAAAAAATTTGAGGTAGCTGCTAGAGAATATAAAGATACAATTCCTATGCTATTAGAAAAGAAATTCTATAGACAAGCAGCATTAAGCTTAATTTTAAACATATTTATAGTAATAAAAATTAAAGATGCTTTTACAGCTAAAACACAATTGAAAGATATATTCACAAAATACAAAGAACTCAAATCCAATTTTGAAGATTTACCAGAGATTGAAATCTTAATAAATATTATCTTTGCTTTAGAAGACGAAAATCAAGAACTAATTAATTTATGTACTAAGTTACTAATTGAAAAATTAGTTCTATTTGAACCCGAAACTTCTTTTATGGAGACTCTTATACTGGAAGAACAAAAAAGTGAAGCTGTAGAAGAAAAATTAACAAGAAAGGAATTCGGGGAAAGGAGAAAGTCTGATATCATTTTAGCACAAAAAATGGCCAAATTAGAGCAAATGAAGGGGGACGTTAAGAGGGAACATTCAGAATTTTTAAAGCAACGAGTTGCTATGAAAAAAAGAGTTTATACAGATGTGCTTATTCTTCTTGAATCTAAATCTTATAATGAAGCTGGTTTAGAGTATTTTAGATTAGCCAAAATCTTTTCAGAGAAAAGAGACTTAAGAACTAGTTCGCTAATGATTCTATTGCACGGATTAGCCCTTATAAAATCCAATGAGTCAACTAAGAAGATAAGATCAAATGTCAATAGTTATCTTAGTTCATTGGGACTCAACAAGCAACTTGTAAAAGATACCTACTATCTCTCTCTTATAGATTTTATCCTTGATGTAATTTCAAATAATATGGATAAATATCTTTTAAAAATTAAAGAATTATTAGGTATATTACCTTTGTTTGTAGAAGAAAAACAACTAATTGAAATTGATATATAAGAAGTTGTCATACCATATTTGCATATTTCATAAGGTCTTTTACGCGCATTCTGAGGGTAACTTCAGTTACGCGAGCTAATTTACTAATTTCTTTCTGAGTACGGTTTTCACTACAAATTTTCGAGCCAATATAAATAGCTGCAGCGGCGATTCCTTTAGGATCTTTTCCTGCAGAATTAAATCCACTCTCTTGAGCTTTTTCTATTATTTTAACAGCAGTATTTCTACATTGCATGGATAGTTTTAAATCATCATTGAATTTGTCCACATAGCGGCTCGGGCCGAAATGTTGGACTTTTAAATTTAAGTTTGGTAAAACTTCCATTAATATTAACCGGTAACTCTTAATTACTTTTTTTTTTTGAATTTGGGCGACTTTCGTAATTTCTTCCACAGTTCGAGGGATGCCATGCACTCTTAATGCGCAAAATATTGAAGCCGCGAGTAGAGTATCGATACTTCTCCCCATTGTTAGCTTTTTTTTGACGGTTTGAGTATATATTCTTAGGGCGTCTTCAGCAACTGTGTCGGGAATGCCCAGTCTTTTTTGTAAACGCTGTAAATTTGGTAAAGCGATCCACAAGTTTCGTTCGAAAGATGTAGTCAGGGATCTATGAATTTTTGCAAGCCTGTTAAATTTTGATTTGTATTTGGGACTTAATAAGGTCCCTCGAGCATCTCTGCTACCTCTAATAATCGTTCGAGGGCCAATAGGGCTATAAACCCTTTCGTTGCTCTTTCTTTTTAGGATTTCTTCTTGGGTGAAAGCTCTACGAGGTGAATCGTCTAGAATTCTTCCATACACTGAACCGCAATTCAAGCATACGTAGAATCCATCTTCCTCACTGATTTTAGGCGAATCACAACAAGATTCTTCTTCTTTCTCGTCAAAAAATCCATTATCTTCAAAACTTGAAGGCATATCAACTGGTTAACTTAAATGCAAATATTGGGATTATTCAATTTCAGTATAGTATTTAAAATAAACTATATATTTAAATCTTAATCAATTTAATTTCATAGCTGCAGTGAAGATTTAAATCTTAGTCTATTTAACTATTATCTTAAAAGATTCGTAAATAATAATTATTTTTTATAACTCAAAAACTCTAAAATTAATTTATATACAAATTAATGTAAAATGCAAACATAATGTCGTCCGATATTACAAATATTATAACTATTTTTTCGAAATTTCTCGATCCAAAAGTTACAAAAGCGGATAAATTTAATACCATTGAGGAAATAAAAAAATTACCCGTTCATTCGTATAAATTTATTTCTAAAAACGATGCTAAAATTTTAAAAGACCTTCTAAAAATATCTAGAATAGACGAAATTTCCAAATTGAATAGAGATAATCCTTTTGAAAATTTAAAAATTTTTGGTTTAACAAAAGATCCTCTGGAAGTGACGGAATTACAGGAAGAATTTGACAGAAAGGTCTCAACAATTAAAGCAGAGAATCCTGAATTTGAAAATGCTGTAAAAAAAGCCATTTTTATTAGCTCAATCATTACTACTATGGTAGACGAGGGAGAGATTCTTCAGAAATCAGCCCAGAAAGTAATTGTAATTGGATTGGATAATGCGGGAAAGACAGCGATTTTGAGTAAATTTGGAGGACGCTTAGGTATTTCCGATTTAGCTAATTTAACACCAACAAAAGGAGTAGATCGTCGTCATATTGAAACAGCAAATTCTGACATAGATCTTTATATATGGGATTTTGGCGGACAAGCTCAGTATCGGAGCAAATATATTGACAAACCAGAACAATATTTTCTACAAACAGATTTATTGATCTATGTAATTGATGTTCAAGATTCTGAGAGATACGCAGAATCATTTGAATATTTTGAGCAAATTCTAAATATCTTATCCACATTAGAAGAAGACCCATTTGTATTAATATACATACATAAATGCGATCCTGATTTAAAACGTGACCCAGAAACATTACTGAACATCGAACTCCTAAAAGATAACTTGAACCAGTTATTAACTACGTATGATTACGATTACGAAGCTTATTTGACTTCAATATTTTCTCTAATAACTAACGAACCTGAATTTTCTAAATATATAAAGGAAGTAATGAGATCAACTGATTCTTTAACGAACCCAACGCTAAGAAAAGTTGAAGGCTTAGGAAAGACCTTAGAAGAAACCATGAACGCTGTAATACGGTTATCAGAAAGTCTTTCCAAACAATTGTCTGAATTAGATAATAGATTACGAGCAATTGAAAGTGGGGCATTTCAGATGGCTCAAAGTGGGGTTCTAATTGGCTTAACACCTCCTGGTGATGTATCAGGCTCTGGTAGCCCTGGTGATTCTAGGTCAAAAGTTCTTGATGAGTTAAAGCAACTATTTGAAAAGAAGAGAAAATTGAACCTTTAAACTTTTTTTAACGCCTTTTTGAGTTTTTAACAACCTCTTTTATCCTTTTATGAATAGCAAGAAGTATTATTATGACTATCAAGCCTATTACTAAAATTGCATAGAAGAAATTTTCTAAAAGCATTGGATTAAATACCTGAAAATGAATTTGGCTTCCAATAACAAGCTCAAAAAAAGAAATAATTCTCATTAAAATTGGAGCTACTATGGTTATAGCCAAAATAAATCCAATAATCCCGATGAAAAAACCAAACATTACATCACTCGGATAATGTACTCCTAATTGTATTCTAGAAAATGAGATTATCGCGGCAAAAATTAAAACCATAATTGCTACTAATAAAGAGTTTAACAAATAAGCCATTAATAATCCTTGAGAAGCGACATTATAAGCGTGCCAAGAAGGAAAGCTCCTTGAAGTAGGTTCGCGTTCGAGAACCTTAATGTCTTCCAATGCCTCAAAAGGTCTGTCTCGGGCTATAACTTTTTTTATTGGGGCAATAATAAGAACTCCTAGTAAGAATATTGAACCTATATGTGAGAATAGCATAGGATCATAAAAAATAAATAGAAAATAAACCATTAAAAGCATCCAAATTGTCTCTCTGCCAAAAAAGGATAGTGTTTTTAAAAATAATATAATTGGTTTTCCACCAATACCATTATATTTTAAAATGATTTTCTGGTCCCAATTATCTAGTTTGTTAAAAATCTTTTTTGTTTCCATATCTTTTACGCCCTTTAAATATCCAACCCTAAAAATTTATAAGCCTCTTTAACTTTGGGAACGGTTTCTTTGAAATATTCGAGTGAATGCGAATCAGAACCGACGAAGAATTTGACCCGCTCTGATTTTAATTGCTCCGCAACTTCCTTTGAAGGAAACGAGCGGTTAATAGGAAACCTTTTGCCTGATAAATTATATTCAATGCGAATCTTATTCTTGATACACAACCGCCCCAAGTTTAGAACTCTGTCTTCAGATATATCACAATCATCTAAAGGAATAATATCGTTTTCATTAATATAACGAAAGATAGTATCTATATGGCATATATTCTTAAAGATTCTAGACTCTATCATCATCCTACTGATTTCAAAGTATTCGTCTATAACCTTTTTCATTTGAACTTTCTCTAATAATTCAAGTAATTTAGTTCGTGAAGTTATAGGGTAGTGGTATATCCATTCGTGTAAAGTACCTCCAATAAAATCGATTTCTTTTTCATAGTCGTCCATAAATTCTAATAATTCGATTTCTCTATCGCGATAATACTCTAGCTCAAGACCACTAAGGATAAACTTATAAATCCCTTTCAAATCATCAAATTCTTCAAGGTAATCATCGATTTTGCCATTATAGAAGGGATCTGTTTTGTCTCTTTCGATTTTATAAAGCTCGTAATGTTCGAGAAAACATATATTGATTTCCTCTTCTTCTGCAATTTTGATGTAATCGTTAAAGTTTGGACCATCTTCTGATATGTCCGAGCTCCAGTTCGTATGGATGTGATAATCCGTATATTTAAACTTCATAGGTCGGTAGTTCTAAAAATGAAATAAAGAAGTTAAAAATTTTGATTCTTTAATCAATTGAGTGTTCCTTATCGAAAAATACTTCGTAAAAAAGTTCCTTTTCCCCTGCTTCTGGAGGTTTAATTTTCGTATAACCACCTTTTCTGATGATTTGTACGGTGCTTTTATTTTGAATGTGTATATTTCCATAAAAACCTTTTATACCCTTTTCTCTCGCAATGATGATTAAATGTTGATATAGAAATGATCCCAAACCTTTTCCGCGATAATCTTCCTTGACCAAAAAGCTATATTCCGCCATATTTAGCTGTGGATTTAGATAATAGGTGGCGTTCCCTATCATCTCTTCTCGTCCTATTTCACCAAGAAAGGCTCCAATTGAGAAAACATTGTTGTAATCTATATTTACTTCATTTTGCGTCTTAGAATGGGTAAACTCTTTTCTTACTTCAAAAAACCTTAAGTATCTATCAGTTTCATTCAAAGAATAATATAGTCCCTTTAATAAAGGTTCGTCAGTAGGTTTAACCGGGCGAATTTGAACCTTCTCTCCCCCGTGTAGAGTAGAAATAGTCTCATATTCAGAAGGGTATCTACAAATTCTTCCTTCTTCATCACACGGTAAAATCTGATCCGAATAGATATATTTCAGCTTTTTTGCCTCATCTAATAACCATTGCCGAAAATCTGGATGGGCAACGCATATAAGTTCAAGTGCCCTCTCCCGGATTGTTTTTCCATGGAGATATGCTATACCCCATTCTGTTATCACATAGTGTATATCTCCTCGAGACAACATGACTCCTGCACCTTCATCTAAATGAGGAAGAATCCGAGATTTTTTACCATCACGAGAGGTTGAAGGCATAATTATAATCGGTTTTCCTCCCTTAGAAAAAGCAGCCCCTCTCATAAAATCTATAGTCTCTCCAATTCCAGAATAAAATCCATAACCCTCTGTAGCTGCATTAACTTGCCCAGTAAGATCGATTTGTCGAGCAGAATTAATTGAGACCATTTTCTTGTTCATTCCAATATACCTCGGATTACATACATAATCTGAAGGATAAAATTCGATATAGGGGTTATTATTTACAAAATCATACAGCTTCTTTGTTCCTAATGCAAAACTCGTGATAATTTTTTCGGGATGGAAATTTTTTTTTCGACTAGTTAATACCCCTTCTTCGATTAACGGGATTATATTGTCAGTGATATAATGAGAATGCATTCCCAAATCCTTTTTATCTCCTAAATATTTTAAGGTTGCATTCGGTAAGTCTCCAAACCCTACGTGAATCGTAGATTTGTTTTCTATAATATTTGCTAAGTTCTTTCCTATTCTCTCCGCCACTTCATCTGGCTCATCAAAATGGAATTCTAACAACGGAGCGTCATTAACAACAAAATGATCGATTTCTTTCATGTGGATAAAGCTATTACCTAACGTTCTTGGCATTTGAGGGTTTATCTCAAGAATAGTTATAAAAGCCGATTGAGCTAATGGTTTTGAGATATCAACATTTATACCAAGAGAGCAAAATCCATAAGGATCAGGAGGAGTTACTTGTATGAGTGCAACATCAATATGTTTTCTGCCTGTTAAAAATAGTAAGGGAATCTCACTAGCATATATTGGTGTGTAATCTGCTTGTCCCCTATTAATTTCCTCGCGAAGCGTCTTTCCAATGAATAGGGCATTATGTCTAAAAAGGTCTTCAGCTTTATCCGTAAAATACTTTTCAGGACCAATAGTTAAAAAGTGAAGTATTTCGGTATCAATCAACTTTTCTGATTGTTTTATCAACTCAGACGTAAGTAGTTGCGGTTCCGAGCATCCAGAGCCAATGAAAACTCTATTACCTGGAATAATTTTATTAATTGCTTCTTCGGCGTTGATTTCTTTTTCTTGCCATTTTATACGCCATTCTTCTTTCATTGGGGCCATATCCTACACTTTAAAGCTCAAATTTTATTTCGTTTAAAATTTTTCTTTTATTATCAAAAATAGTTAGGTCCTATATCTTTAATATTTTTACCTTAAAAATTTATAATATTTGAAACTATTGAGAAAAAGGTATTTTAGTATTTTATTATCACGGAATTACCTAAATTTATGAAAAATTAGGTAAATCAATCCCGGACCAATAATGACACAAACCGTCAATGGAGGAATTAAATATAAAAAATTATCCTCAAAACCTCCGAATAAGGAAGCTACAATAAAAAGAACTGGGAATAATGCCACAATAAACACTAATCCTCCCAAAATTAGCGCCATCATAATAAGAAATGATTTATAACTATCCGCTCTACATTCAATCATGATGCAATTAGGGCAAATTCCTAGCTTTTCCTCAAATTCTCCTTCAGCGAGTTCTTGATCGCATATTTCGCAATTAGCCATTTTCTTTACACCCATTATAAAATTAAATAAAAAGATTATACAATAATTAATATTCTTTTCTATTGAAAACAAATCTTTTCTATATATTAGCAAATGAAATTAATCTCTATAACTCATAAATAAACTCCTAATAGGGGTTCTGAAAAAAACCTACTTCTCCCTTTTCTTAATAAATTAAAGATAAAATGTTTAAATTTAATTCGATATATTTACTCCATGACTTAAAACAGTCCATTTAAATCCATAAAATTTAAATGCGATAAGATAGAAAAGAAATCTTTAAAATATGTAAAGAATTTTTAGAATCAAGATATTAAAATAATATAAACGATTAGAAATTCAAATTAGTGAAATATTATGTCAGAAAAAGACAAAAAAATGGAAAGCGTATTAACTGAAACTCGGATATTCGATCCCATGGTTGTTAGTCCAGACTACGCTAAGACAGGAATGTCAATGGATGAATATAAAAAGCTATACAAACAATCTATTGAGGACATGGAAGGATTTTGGGGTGAACAAGCTAAATCGCTCGATTGGGTTAAACCTTACGATAAAGTATGGGAAAAAACCGATATGTTCCCTGGGAAGTGGTTTGTCGGTGGAAAACTCAATGTTGCTTACAATTGTATTGATAGGCACGTAAAGGCGGGAAATGGGGATCGCACGGCTATTATATGGGAAGCAGATGAACCCGGTCAAGTGAGAACATTTACTTACAACGAACTTTTAAAAGAAGTGAGTATGGTGGCTAACGCTATGAGAAGTAAAGGTCTTAAAAAAGGTGATCGTGTTACAATTTGGTTACCTATGATTCCTGAACTAGCCATAGTTATGTTAGCTTGCGCTCGAATTGGTGTTATCCACTCAATCGTCTTCGGCGGTTTTTCAAAAGAAGCTGTGAAAGACAGAATAGAAGATTCAGATTCACGTCTATTATTTACAAGCGACGAAACCTTAAGAGGGGGCAAAACTTATCCTAAAATGGCTGATGTCCTTCAAATAATAGATAAGGTGCCAACGATTGAACATGTAATAGTTGTTAAGCGATCGGGTAACGAAGTCCCTCACACGGATAAGGATATTTGGTATCACGATTTTATCGATGGGGTGAGTGAAGAATGCGAACCCGAACAAATGGATTCGGAAGATACGTTATTTATTCTCTATACAAGCGGAACCACTGGAAAACCTAAAGGTGTTAACCATACAACAGCAGGTTACATCCTTTACACATCATTCACTCATAGAGTCGTATTCAATTACAAAGAAGGCGAAGTTTGGTATTGTACCGCAGATATAGGATGGATTACTGGACATAGTTATATTATTTA
>JAGXOB010000279.1 GCA_019894735.1 Promethearchaeota archaeon
CTTCTAGAGCTTTTAACAATAATGTTGCTGAGAGAGGACCATCGGGACAATAATGAACTTGGGGGTGTATCCAAGCACCACATGGTTCTCCACCAAAAATGGCGTTATTCTTCTTTATTGCTTCAGAAAGATAAACATCTCCAACTTTTGTTCTGATAATTTTTCCATTATGTCTTTTAGCTATTTTCTCAAAACACATTGATGCCTCAACGTTGGTGACGACTGTCCCTCCACCATTTTTTTGTAAAACATAGCCCATAAAAGCAGCTAATACTCTATCAAAATCTGCAAATTTTCCGTCTTTATCAATAAAAGCTACTCTATCTCCATCTCCATCAAAAGCTATTCCAATATCTGAACCAAGTGCTTTAACAATCTGCGCTAAATTTCTAAGGAATTTTTTTGTAGGTTCGGATGGTCTTGCTGGAAAATTTCCGTCTGGTTGTGCATTTAGAACGGTTACTTTACATCCACTAGTTTTTAGTAATTTTGGACCAACGCTATAGGTAGCTCCACACCCCGGATCTACGATAATGTTCCATCTTTTTTGAAGATTTGTAATTTTTTTTACCTTCTCGATATAAAGATATGTATCATCTATTTCTGTGCATTTTCCCACATTTTTCCAATTTGCTAAACGATAATTTTTATCTCGGATTTTTTTTTCAATACTTTGTTGTTGTTCATCTGAATAAGAAATACCGTTTTCATCAAAAATTTTTATTCCATTATATTGAGCTGGATTGTGTGATGCAGTTAACATAAATCCTATGTTGGCACCCAATTCCTTTGTAAGATATGCTACAACAGGTGTTGGAACAATACCCAATACTTTAACATCGACTCCACAAGATATTAGGCCTGAAATCAGAGCTTCTTGTAACATTAAACCTGAAAATCTTGTATCTCTGCCAATAATAGCTTTCTTTGCTTGAGAATAAGAGGCTACAGCTAAACCTACACTGCATGCTTTTTCTGGTGTTAAGAAACTGTTAACTATACCTCGTACTCCTGAACTACCAAATAGCTTATCCAATTGTTTTTAACGTCTCCCAATAACTGGTATATTATCATTAATTATTTTTTTAGCTTAAAAAAATGATGTATTTGCAGTAATTATATAACCTGTTATTTGTTAATTTTTTTCAAGAAATTCAATAAGTATATCTTGAGTTGGATAGTTACCATTTGGATCAGTAAGGTAACATGCTGATATTGCATTGGCTAACATTAATCTACATCCATCAGACAGTAAGTTCATGTCAGCAAGAATATTTCCTGCATTCCAAGCATCTCCTGCACCTGTAGCTCTGAGCGGTTTAATGTTAAAAGTTGAAATGTTTGTTTGCTTTGTCTTAGTTATTGACGCTGAAAACGAAGATGTATGAAGATCAATTCTAGCAGTTAATTTTTCAGCTAAAACTTTAGCAGCATATAACGCTAATTTCGTATTTCTTTC
Source organism: Promethearchaeota archaeon (assembly GCA_019894735.1). The sequence continues at coordinate 1,460 of JAGXOB010000279.1, forward strand.
TCTACCCTTCTTTAGTACTTGTTTATCCATTAAAGAGGCATAGCTTATTGCTTCATTCTCATTGAGACTTAAAATATCTACAAAATTAGATTTTAAAACAATCTCCAATAGTTTTGGAATTTCTTTAACATTTGAGTTAGGATCTGCAGTATCATAGTATGTTTTTCCTTTTCCATTTTTCTTTACCATAGAAAACACTTCTTTAGCAAGTTCTGTTCCATGGTTTTTTGTCCCAGCCCAGTTAAATAAACATACATAATCAGCGTCTTTAATGAGCAAGTTATCTTCTTCAATTAGATCTGAAGATTGAAAATTTTCCAAATCTCCAAGATCTCTTAACATGATATTTATTTTTTTATTTTCAAAATCAAATTCTAAAGCTGTTGTTAACGAAGCTTTCTTACCTATTTTAATATGTGAGAAATCAATTGGCGCATTTTTTAGGTGAGATCTGATTTTATTAAATCCATGCTCGTTTGTACAAACTATAGGTGTAACCTTAGCTCCCAGGGCAATAAGAGCCGAGGCTGTATTAATGGCGTTTCCTCCTTTAAGATCCATTTGTGAAATTCCATCAAGACTTCCTCCACTTTGCTTAATTATTTTATCTATTTTTAACGAAACATTATCAGGATTATCTTTTAAATTGACGATTCGATCAAAGAAGAAGTCTGGCATAACTACTACTTTGGGTTTTTTATACTCTTTTTTTAAAAAATTTATCAATTCAAATTTGTTTTCTTCTATCGACAATTAAAAACCCCTTTTAGTATTATCTTACAAAAAGCTAAAATAACCTTTTCTAAGTTACAGTGGATACTAAGATGAACTTTGCAGGGTATCCTTAAGGAGTTAAAAAAATGAAATATAAAATGGAAATATGTTTGCTTTTGGCAGCGATTACTCTGTTTGGTTTAAGTGCTTTTTTCTACTCTTATAGACTAATAGAATCGGATGTTTCCTTAGGGTTAGGTTTGAATAGTTATCCGTATAGAGTTTATGCGATAACTCTAGTTGGTATTGGTTCAGTTCTAATGTTAACGGCGTCTGTGTCTTTTTCTAGACATATCAAGAATTTGAGAAGCAAAAGTTATCAAATTTAACTTAGGAAATAACTAATCAATGTCCATATAAC
>JAGXOB010000280.1 GCA_019894735.1 Promethearchaeota archaeon
ATGGTACAAACATAAATTTCATGGTAAATGCACCTATTTTGCATTTGGGGGATACATAAGTGTAACTGAGAACGGAGATTTGATACCATGTTTCTATACAGATTTAACACCTGATGAACCTATGATGTTAGGAAACATAAGGAAGAAAACTCTAAGAAAAGCGTGGGAAGAAGTAAAAGAATCTAAATATTATTCAAGTTTTAGAGATCGGTCTCTATTAAAAGGTAAATGTGGAGTCTGTGAATATCAAGAGATTTGTGGTGGGTGTAGAAACAGATCGTATGCATATACTGGCGATATTTATGAATCTGATCCCGCATGTGCTTACATTCCAAAAAAACTTGGTGAGAAGTAATCAAGTTAGTTCAACTTAAAATGGAATTGTGAAAAACTAAATGATATCTAACATACTTCCATTATAATTTTGAAGAAATTGCTATAAAATAGATTATCATCAGGTTCGCTCAATACTTATTAATAAGAAATATACTAAAAAATACAAAATAATACTTACAATTCAACCATTCTCTCTATTCAAGATAATTGGTCTGTTAGAAAATGGGGTATAAAAATGGAAAAGTTTGATAAAAAAAAGATTGCACTAGTTAATCCTCCTCTTTTAGAGGACAATTCGCATCATCCTCTTTTTCCGCCATTGGGGTTGACATATCTGGCAGCTGTACTAGAACAAGATGAACATGAAATAATTATAGCAGATTGTCCGATTAGTAACCTGGATCATAAGAAGTTGTCTGCTGAATTATCTTCGTTTCAACCAAATATTATTGGCATAACTTCTATGACGCCTACAATAAAATCAGCGCTTCTATCAGCTCGAAAAGCAAAGGAAGTTTGTCCTGATGCAACAGTTATCTTTGGAGGACCACACGTAACTTTTATGGATCAACAAATTCTTGGAAAAGAAAGAGCAGTAGACATAGTTGTAAGAGGAGAAGGCGAATTAACTCTTAAAGAGCTAGCACAAAATGAAATGATCTCTAAAAATCTCCAAAAAATTAAAGGAATAACGTTTAGAAAAAACGATCAAATTATATCAACACCGAAAAGACCATATATTCAAGATCTTGACGAATTACCTCGTCCAGCTTACAAGTATGTTCCAATGGATAAATATAGGATTCATGGAAAAATCCATTTGCCAATAATGACTAGCAGAGGATGTCCATTCCAATGTTCGTTCTGTGTTGCTTCTGAGATATTTGGCGCAAAATTCAGAGCTAGAAGTAGCGATAGTGTAGTCAATGAATTAGAGTGGCTAAAAAATGAGTACGGAGCTAACGCTATATCTTTCCAAGATGATACTTTAACTTTTGATCGTAAGAGAATACTTGATATTTGCACCAAGATAGAAGAAAGAAAAATTAATCTTCCGTGGGGATGCCAAACTCGAGTAGATCAGGTTACAAAAGAAGTTTTATCTAAAATGAAAAAGGCAAAGTGTAATCTTATTTCCTTTGGTATCGAGTCAGGCTGTCAAAAGATCTTAGAAGCAGTTAAGAAAAAAATTACAATTCCACAGGCTCAAAAAGCCATTAAATGGGCAAAAGATGAAGGGTTATTTGTAGCGGTGTCCACAATTATGGGATATCCGGGGGAAACAAGAGAAATGATGCATCAAACCCTTGATTTAATCAGGAGAATTGAACCGGATGATGCATGGTTATGTATAGCAACACCTTATCCAGGTACTGATCTTCGCAGACTGGTAGAAAAAAATGGTTGGAAAATGTCCGATAATTGGACTGAATATGATACGATGCATCCTGTCTTTGAAAATCCAAATTTGCCTTCTGAAGAACTTGCAAAAATGCGGAAAACGTTTTATAATAATCTGTATTCTCCAAAATATGTTCTCCGTCAAATAATAAAGGGATATGTAAAAGGAAATTACTATAATCAATTAATGGCTAAAACATCAGCAGGATATTTACTCTGGCGAATTAGATCAAGATTTAGGTAAATTTCATATTTTTTCATTGGGTATACTTTTGTTATAAAAATAAGAGTATATATCGTTCTTTAGATCTTTTGTCTGGAGATTGTATATTATCAGCTCAATGAGGGGGTTGGTTATACTCTAATGTTCTCATCGGAAACTTTATTATGTTATCTGGCATTTTTCAAAATCGAACTCTGAGGATTTCAAATATGAAGAAATCTAATAGCGATGAAAAAGATTCGAAAATCTATGATTCTAGAGAAAATTGGCCACCGTATACTTATAGAGATTATCCAGCCATTAAACCAGAAACATATGATGCTTTTATGGAGTTTCTTTCAACAGAGAATAAATCTGATAGAGTTTTAGAACTACAACCTTGGATATCTCTTTGTGCTTCAAGATGCACTTTTTGTTATTATCCTACGTCTGCATTTAATCCTGATATCATCGACCCATACCTTAATGCATTAAAAAAAGAGCTTGAGATGTATGCTGAAACTAATTATATAAAAACCAGCAAGTTCGATGAGATTGTACTTGGAGGAGGAACTCCAAGCGTTCTTAGTGCAGATCAAATGATTGATTTAATTTCATTTTGTGAAAAAAGATTTAACACAACAGAGGAGTAC
>JAGXOB010000281.1 GCA_019894735.1 Promethearchaeota archaeon
GCTCAACACCTTTCTGGATTAATTCTTCTGGAACGCCTCCAATACTAGATGTAGAAGGAGACGAAGTAGAAGGATTCGAAGAACTCATTATGTAAGGTTGTATTTCAGTAAAGAAATCTATAATTTTTTTCACTGCATTAACAAAAGAGCCATCTTTGTCCCAAATAACTAAAGTAACTCCCGCACCTACGGTTAAGTTATATTGATATTTTCCAAATGTATTAACTTCGCAGTAGGGAAGTCCGTTTTCGGTTGCATTGTAGCCTCCTCCTAAAAGATAACTAAGAGGGACTGGATAAACCCTTGTTCTCGGGGTGCTGAAATCTCTTGAACGATTGAGAATTTCAATTTCTTGAGTGGCACTTATAGCATAAACTCCAGGTAATATTTCTTTACCGCTAAAATTTGTCAAAGTCTGCATAAACAACATTTCAAATACAGTTCCTAAAACATTACCCCCGGGACCTAAAGTCCTAAACATACTTCCAAAAATACCTCCAAAACCCCCGATAAGAGCAGTTGGATCTATTCCTCCAAGTTGATCGTAAGTATAATCGTCGTCGTAATTGTAACCAGCAGCCATAATTGGTGCTGCTGTAAAAGAAGCCACCATTAATGTTATAACCATTAAGGCTTTAGTGCTTACATTTTTCATTATTTATAATCACATTATTTTTTTTTATAAAATTAAATTCTTAAAATACAAATAAATTTTTTATTTTTAATTGTTTATATTCTAATTCACTAGAAATTTTAAAATCAAGGAATTATCGGTTAATTATGTAAAATCCTTTTACTCTTTTATATCCAATTATTAGTAGCTTTACTAATTTTAATCTAAACTATCTAAATGTTCCTGAATTATTGAGAACTGAATGTAAAGATTATTTTTATCCAATCTGGCTATAAATATTCTTTGAAAATAGAAAAACTAGGTTTCTTCAAAAAAAAATAAATTTGAGATAATTAGTCTTCAATTGTAATAAATGTATAAAACAGAATAAAGATATACAATATCGCTGAAATTAATAAACTCCACGTTCTTAAAAAAGAAGAGACTTCTGTATTAGTTAAAATTACGTTAGAACCAATGAATACTGCTGCAATGAAATAACCGACAAAGTAACTTTTAAAACTTCCATATTTTGATTTCCCTCTTATCATATTAACGATATATGTAAAAATTACGATTACTAGACCTGCTGTATAAATTAAATCGATGATTGGGAAATTATATAAATCTAAGAATAAGAAGAAGCCAAACAGGAATACTTCAAGAACTTTAACATTAGCGAAACTCTTTTTTTGCTTGTTATCAGCAAATAGTTGCTCGTATTCGCTTATTCCAGAGTTAGAAAATAATATTATTAGAGATCCAATTGATAAAGCTGTAAACAACGAATAGGATATAACAAATAGGTATTCAATTATCTCAAGCCAAATATTATTCCATAAAAACAAGGGTAATTCTAAAAATTCTGGAATTATGCTTACCGTACAGAAAATAGGAATTAAAGATGCTATAACCATTACTATTTTGGTAAATAACGAAGTTTGAGAATCATCCTCCCAACCTTCTTTTCTAAAAGTTGTCAAACGCCATGCAAAAGACGCAAAACTTAAAATGGAGATGAATGGCGTTATTAACGGAAATACAAAGATAAAAAGGATATACACAGCGTTGATTCCATAGAAAAATTTTAACCTTGAAGGTACAACGCTAATTTTATCATCAAACGAGTCCATCGTATTAGCAAAGCGGTTAGCGAATAAAATTAAAAAAAATAACCAAGAAACGCTAAATATCGTAGGACAAAGTACTTTGATTATCCAGAAATTTAATACAGGATCGTTTGAATACCACAATTGAAAATCTACTAAGGAAAATATAAAAAAGACGCTTATTGGGACTAATAGTATGGCAAGTACGACAATCAAACGAGTGACTATTAACCCTTTAACTGTTTTCGACATCCTTTTGTTTCACTTATCGGTTTTTAATAATTATACATATAATGATGATAAGGTATTTTAAAATCTCTGTTTTATGTTTATATTTTTTATATATTTTTAAAAATATTAGTAGCCCAGTTAAAAAAAAAAAGAAAAAAGAAAAAACACAGAAATTCTCTTTATGTGCTATTATAGAAAAGCTATAATTTCATCCCACAGTTAGTACAAAAATCATTATCTGGAACTAATTTCGCTCCACAATTAGTACAATGTGAGTCGTCTAAAGTAGGCTCCTTGTCCTCCTCAATTTTCGCTTTAGACTTAGACTTCTCACCTTTTTGTTTACCACTTTCTCCCGTTGGTTTGTACTTCAAAGCTCCAATAAATCCTCCAAACACTGCCCCCACGAGACAACCCTCTAAGATTGCTGTAGAAACCGCAAGTACGTAAGGTAAATCTGTTAAACCAGTTACGGCGCCGTCAACTATTACTTGTATGAGATGTCCTTCCTCAATGAACACAGGAAGCAAGAAATAAATTGTAAGCGCAACGATTAAGTACCCTATTCCAATTGCTAAACTCGTGCGTATTCCCTTACCCGGAGTTTTCGCATTAATCGCGCATATCAGTGAAC
>JAGXOB010000282.1 GCA_019894735.1 Promethearchaeota archaeon
AGACCAGACTGGCGCCAAATTATTGAAAAGGAAAGGAAAGAGAAATCAATTCAAGACATTTTTAAAATATCTTTATAAATACTAGTTGTTTATTTCAGTTTTACCTAATCTTATACATCTAATTAATCCAACATTAATTAAAATTATAAATAACAAAGAATCTTAAATCTGAATTTACATAAAAATAAAAAACGATTGAATTTGAAAGCCACAAATGTATGTTTGTTTGATCTAGAAGGACCAATAAGTGTTTTAGATTTCGCTGCAGAATTAAGTAAATTACTAAGCAATAAAACCAAATTTGGGTTGAATAGATACGACATGGGAGCATTTTATAAGATGTTATCAGAATATGACGATTACATTATTGAAGTCCCCGGAGTAAAAGAAGAATTAAATATACTCGATTACCAACCAGGAGATACTTTGAGGTTAGTAGCACCTTTCTATATATCTTGTTTTACTGATAATGATTTAACAAGATTAGCAAAACAAAATCTAGGCTTATTACCTGGTGGCACAGATCTGATGGAAAGACTCCATAGAAATTGGGATATTTATATTATATCTACAAGCTATTGTCACTTTTCCCATGCATTAGCCGAAGCACTAAAAATTCCTGTTGATCACGTTTTTTGCACTGAGTTGAATATCAAAAGCGCTAATGAGACATTCAACAATATTAAAAGCGATGTAGATTTACTGATAAGGGGTATTTTCCAACAATTTGTAGACGGTGGCAATCATTTAAATAAAATAATCGACGATTTAAACGAATTTTTTTGGAAAAATGAAGATTCTGATTATTTTAAAGCCATGAATCAAATCCAAGTGCGAGGAGGAAAGAGAAAAGAATTAGCGGTTGAGGCTATTTCTAATCAGACTCAGGTTCCAATCTCCGAAATTGTCGCATTAGGAGACTCAATTACGGACATCAATATGCTTCAGAGATTGAAAGATGAAGATGGAATAGCAGTTTCATTCAATGGCAATCGATTTACTGTTAGTAGAGCAAATATCGCAGTGACCACCACAAATAACTTAGGAACGCTACCTATCTTTGATTATAAAGATAACCTTGATGCTTTCCTTGAATCATGGGAATCTCTTTATAGTGGTTTCAGAAACAATCCTAAAAAAATACCAGATAATTTAATTTCAAAAGAAATTAAAAATTATTTTATCAAACATCAATTTGTGCCCGAAATAGAAGATTTGAAAAACAAAACTAAAGAAGAACTTGATTTAATTGTCACAAAACAAGAAAGAATGCGAAGAAGAGTGCGAGGTTGGGCTGGAAATTTAGGGTGAACTCAATTTATTTTTATTTCGAAAATATTTTTTATAAAAACTTCTTCCTTCTAATAGATCGAATAAGAAGAGACTTTGATGACCAAACTGTTTAATGATTACTTTTAACACGATTCCAATTAAAAAAGCTATAACTACAACTAAAATTGTAGGGCGGAATAGACTAATCATAAAACTAATGATAGGTAAATAGAATAAAATCGATCCAATAATTCGATTGTTATTATTTTTGATAAAATTCTTTTTTTCTAAGCTTGAATAGCAATCGCAACAAATTAAGGGCATATTCGTGTTAAACCTGACTTCTAAATAAATTTTTTGCATTACCGTCAACATTAGATCGATTTTATTTCCACAAAGGTTGCATTGAAAACGAGATTTATGTAAAATATCAAATTCAATTTTATCAATTTCAGATTGGGGAAAATAACAATCATCGTTTATAAAATGTGCGCATGTTTTGCATGTCAATTGCTTTTCCAGCAGTCTTTCTTCCCGACCACTCAATTGTGGTTGAAGAAAGGAAGGATATTTTGAATGAGATTGACAAAGCACTCGTCCTTTTTTGTCGACCTCAAAAGAAGGTTCAATAACAACCATTATATCATTTATTAATTATTACTCTATACTATATTAAAGACAAAATTATTCTCAATAAATTTTCTATAAAACAATTTCAAGGAAAGAATAACATTATTAGAAATCTTTACTAAAATATAAATTAGGAACTTTATTTCTTATAAGTCTAAGAGGTTTTGGTTAAAAATGGTGTCTAGTTTTGATTTTGGGTATAATATTGGCGAAGTTCTCTCAGAATATTTTGATGACTTAATTTTTATTTTAAATGAAAGTTTTGAATGTGAATACATCAATAAGAGTATACATTTAGAAAAATTAGGTTATCTTAGTTTAAAAGGCAAAATAACAGATGTGGTGCACCATGACGATCTCCAATTTGGTAAAGTATTTCTGCATAATATATTGAAAAACGGACAAGCTATAGAAAACTTAAGGGTTCGTCAGAAAGATACTTATAAATATTATGAATTTAAAGGTAAATCCTTTAAAAATAAACAACAAGAGACTAAACTACTTTTAACTGCTCGAGACATTTCACTATTTGAACTAAAATACACAGATATAGTAAAAAATATTGGAGAAGCCTATTTCGAAGTAGATTTAAAGGGAACTTTTGTATTTATGAATAAATCCTTTACTCAAATGACTGGTTATTCACAAAACGAAATGATTGGAAAAAATTACAAACTACTAATG
>JAGXOB010000283.1 GCA_019894735.1 Promethearchaeota archaeon
GGGTCTACCAGTCCAGCAATACATACACAAGTCTTCTCTTTTTAGATTCAGGTTGTTTGAATCTTCAATAACAGCATTGACCATATCTTCAAGAGTAATAAACTGAAATGTGGTAAAACCCAGGTTCATTCCAATTTTTTCTACCATCTTCTTATAATCAGGACTAGACGGATCCATATATTTCTCAAAATCAGTATCACAATTAGGATTTTCAAAACTCTTACATGTTGCAAGATCTTTATGTTTCGTAGATAAGTCATAGATACAAGGATGAAGCTGAGGCGGAGAAGCAATTCTACCATGAATCTCTTTTGGTTGGAAAGGCCAGATCTTTTCTCTAAGCAGATCTCTTAGTTGTGTGCCTCTTCTTATAGAATCATCAACCAAAATTATCCTTTTACCTTTTATCATCTGAGGATTAGGAACCTGCTTATATTTCGCAACGATCTCTCTTTGGCTTTGAACAGGAGGAATATAACTTCTTCCCCAACCTGGCGTGTATTTTATTAAAGGTCGTCTAAAAGGAGAAAGTAAACCCAACATACTTTTGGCATTAGCTGCCAACTCAGATGAACTAATATTCCCTTTCTTAAATTCTGATAAATCCTTTAACATTTTCTCCTTAGTTAACTCAATTTTTCGCTTAACATATCCCACAGCATGTGGAATACCAGAATCAGCAATTCCCAAAACTAAATCAGCTTCAACATCATCATTCTCCGCTAGAAAACCACCACATCTTTCTCTAACAATCTCAGAATTTATGCCATAATAGTCTGAGGCAGGAAAGCCAGAGTAAATGTGAAGAAAAGGACAAAACCTCTTTTTGCCCTGAGTAAGAATTCTAGTTTTCAAACCTTTCTCATCAAAACCTACTATCTCACGAAAATCCAAAAACTTCTCTGTTTTATATCCCAAATTCGGAAAAGCAGTAGTTTCAGAAGCAATAGCCCAACTTTGTTCTTTTGATCCAACCACTAAAGGAAACGTGTCACCTGCTGCATAAATAGTTCTATCATTTTCAGATAACACCAAAAGAGAAATCGATCCCTCTAGACTCTGATACACTTTCTTTATTCCATCTAGGATATTCTCTCCAGTACATATTAACTCACCAACAATTTCTGTCTGATTAAGAACACTTTTTCCATCCTCAAACCTTGAATTCTTAAAAGTTGCTCCTTTTTTAGTTAAACTGGAAAATAGATCTGCTTCATTTTTGATAAAACCAACTGTACATATAGCAAAATTCCCAATTTTTGTTTCAAACTTAATAGGCTGTGTCTCTCCAATGTCACTTATCACGCCTATCCCCAAATTTCCCTCTAGTTTTCCAAAATATTTACCAAACCTAAATTTGAATTGACTATTACTAATATTATGAGTGACAATTTTTAGATCTCCATCTAAAATAGCCAAACCACCCATTTCTGTTCCTAAATGAGTGTTGTAATCAGTTCCAAAAAATAGATCACTTAGACAATTGCCTTTTGATGCGACTCCAAATAGACCCCCCAACATTGACTATCTCTCCGCCTTCTTTCGACCCCTTTCATACCCTAAAAGCTTTGCCGTAAAAACAGATTAAACAAACCAGATAACTCATGTAGTAACTCCTAAATAGAGCCATGCAAAGTTGAAGGGGTGCGAGGTGAAATAATACGATATCAAGAGACTGTGATGGCTGCACCCAACAAAAACCATGTATTACAAGATACAAGCTAGTTAGAAAAGACGAAAAGGTTTATTGTCCCGACGGTACTGCCCATTTAGTAGACCAAAATAACCTCCAAAAAACCTAAAAAATTGAACGTGGATCGAGATGAACAAACAAGCCGCTCAAAGAATACTTACGGAAATCGCTAAAACCTGCAAAATACCAAAACAAGACCTACTTCTCGCTAAACAATCAACAACCAATGAAAACTTCGAGATCCACATAGAAAAAAGTCTAACTGAAACAGAATGGTTGTGTTTAGAAGAAATCATCGCAAACCACACTCTGAGACTAACACTTGTTGACAACCTGCTAGTAATTTATTAACCAACCAAAACCTTAAACTGTAAACTTTTATGATTCTTTTCTAAAAAAAAGAATTTCTCAAAGGAATCATACACTTTAACTCTTCTCTGTACTCTGCTACTTACTCTTTACAACAACTGCTTTTTAGATTCTAAAAACCTAAAATCTAACCTGTGACCCCGATTGAAAAAGAAATCTCTGATGCTAACTAATCAGGAAAATATGTTTGTTGATTTAACCTTTCACGATTTTCCAGTAGAACTACTAAAAACTTTTGTCAAAAAAATTGTTCAACCTTATTTTTCAGGAAATACAAATCAGGCTATCAAAACCCTGATGGAAAAAACAATAACAGAAGAAGAAATAGTCAAAAACCACCTCACCAACCAATAGAAATACACCTTTTTTCTTTCTTTTACGCAAAAACTCTTAATAATATAACAATTTTAAACCAACACAGCATCCAAGAATAAACACTCATTTAAAAGAGACAAAAATAGTTTCTAAAATCCTAAGCAAGCTGATAAAAAATGGAATGGTATATCTATGCACTCCTAGCT
>JAGXOB010000284.1 GCA_019894735.1 Promethearchaeota archaeon
GAATACCGTTTTTGAATAACTCTAAAATTTGGGTGTGAGACCGGTACATAGTAGTGTTTTCTTAGTAATATCTCAGATAGTCAAAGTATTGAGGCCAGTCATAGTCAACTTGGATGCCACCAGGTTCATCATAATATTAAATTTCCAAGAGTTTACTTCCATATTGTTGTTTGGCTGTATCAAGCCATGGTATTTGCTAGGTGTAGTTTGTATCAAACCAACCAAAATACACAATAAGATTTAGGTCTGCATTAACTGCATAATCACAGATCTGGGTGGTTGCGGTTTGGTTCTTGCTTATAGGTCCAGATTGCAAAATAAACAAGTTAGTGTAGTTTTGGACTTTGTCAATTAATTGCAAAGCTTGTTGTGTGGTGTTTCCACAAAAAGTTACTCCAACATATGTTTGATTGTTTGTTTGGAGATTAAAAAATTGAAACATTGTGGCTGTTATTAGAATCATAGTAAGAATAATGACTAAAAATAAAAAACGAAGTTTCATCTTAATAAATAAAAAATTGTGATGATGTATATAATTTTTGAGTAGGGTAGTGATTTTCTGGAGTTATTTTAAGAAGAGCAAATAATTCTTTTTTTTGACTTTTATGGTCTTTGAGTTTTCAATATTAGCATGATTAGTAGATATTCTGGACAAGCTTATCTTCTTCTCTTAGGTCCATTACATTTCTAATATCAACTATAATTTTTTTTAGCTTGGGTCATTTCAAAGATTAATAATCAATTAACATCTGAAACTACACTTTTTGTGTATTCAAAATGAATCTCATGAGGTAATTTATCATTTGTTCAATTGCAATGATTCGATTTTCAGTATCAGTTGAATGGATATCTCTAAATCCTTGATGAATAATTTTATTTCTAATTTTTATTGCCCCTTTACAATCTCGAATAATTTCAATATCGATTTGTTCTTGATCAATTGTTAACATTTTTAATAGCGGTAATATATTTCCAGTCAAACCAATTTCTTTAATGGAACTGTTTAGTGTTTTTGCGGGAATTTTCAGTTTTTCTCCCTGACATTTAATAAATTGATATAAAATAATTTCTAAAGCAATGACAGATTGAATTATTGCAAGTCTAAAATCCTCTTGTAAACATGCGTTTTTTGAGTTCATAAGAAATATTTTGCTAGGATCTAACTCAATTTCGTTTTTCAAAGAATTGTTTAATTGACTAAGTTTCTCATCACTCAATTTAAATGGGTGATCTATTTTGATTCCAATTTCATTGCTTTTAGAATCTATCTCAGATAGTTTGGTAGGATACTTGTTTTTTCCATCATAATAAAACGCTTTATAGGACACAAGATCCTGATATCTTGCTGGTTCAACCCAAAACTCTTCAGTAACATATCGTGATGTCTCTATGAAGCGGTTTAAGAAACGTAAAACTTGTTCTTTAGCTTTATTATTAGGTTGGGTGTTACTTTGAATGATCCGTCCTTTTTCTTCAAAATTAACTATCCAAGGTAATCGTACATTTACTGAGCTGTATGACGATTTGCCATATTTGTCGAATTTGATTTGAAAATTATTATTGCTTTGAATATTTCCAGTTTTATTTCTTTGAATACGTTTAATTGCTATTTTAGCTATTTTTATGCCAATTTTTACTTCATATATTCCATCTGGAACAGGAATTGGAAAAGGAAGATTAAAAATAAAAACTGTATGACAATTATTCGGAATTATTAACGACATAATATATTACCCCATGTTTTCTATTAATAGCTAAAGAAAAAGTTTTTTGATAAAAAGACATTAAATTAACGTTATTTGTTGTTAGTTTTTGTTGTTAAAAAAAGAAATGTTATTTATTAGCTGAGATTATCAAAATTATTTATTGAGGACTATTGCATATTAGTTAGTCTTAGAAATTCTATGAGGTGAGCTAACAGTGATAAAAAAAAGAAATATAACCGCTTTTTTGATTTCTGTTCCTGCTGGTCTATTGCTTTTTATTAAAGGTATTCAGGGACCTACGGGAATTTATTTTTTAATATTGGATTATGTAAATGGTTTGTTAACTACAGGAGCTATTAAGTCGTTTCTTGTTTTTGGTCTCTTAGTCTTAATTTTGTTGAGTTCTCTAGGTGGGTTAACTGTAATTGCTGGTGGTTTTCTAATTTGGAAAGATCATGTTTCTACTGGAAAATTTTTAATAGGAATTGGAGCAGGAATTAGCATTTTTTTGTTTCTTTTTTTGTTGATTACTTTGTTTACAAGTGGAGACTTATCTTCTCTTATTGCTCAGTATGGTGTTGTAGGATGGATAGGAATTATTTTAGCTTTTTTGGCTAGATCCATAGCTAGGTAATTTGTTACTTAAAAAAAAATCGATTAAAACAAAATTCCTTTTTTATCTTTTTTCTTTCATTTTTTAACTCAAAACACTTGAATTATTTCTAGTAATTAAAAAAATTAGTTTTGTCTGTTCTCACTATTTTTGTAAAATATGGGAAATTATTATCATTCTTTTTAATAGGTATCTCAACTTGAGTATTTATGGAAAATGAATTAACTTGGCATAGAAGAATACTTCCAAA
>JAGXOB010000285.1 GCA_019894735.1 Promethearchaeota archaeon
TTGCCGCATTCTTTTTTTGGTCCAAAAATGGACCTTTAAGAAAAATCTATCATCTGTTTTAAAATATCCGCTATCATTGTAGCTGAATCTTTAGCTAGAAATTCTGGATCTCCAAGTTTGGGTTCAACTCCGGCAAAAAGACTTATAGCTTCTATTCCTTTGAGTTTTGCTGCCCCAAAAACAAGACCGCAAAATCCATAAAATGGTCCTTGGTATTCAGTTTCCAAGTTGTATTTTTCTTTCATTTCATTAATCAGATTCAAATTAGTAGCGGCACAACAAACTTTTTTTTCTTTGGAACCAAAGCCCGCTGTTATAATTATTCTTTTAACTCCAAAATTTTGCAGTATATCCACAACTTTTTCTGCTATCTCGTAGGCACCTGTAAAATTAGCGTGGTATCCATTAACAAGAATTAAAGATGGAACTTTTGTGAAAATTTTTACTTTAGGGAGATCCAATTTTTGTTTCTCTACTTTGATACCTCCAACTCCTGGCATAGCATAATGAGCAAGATAAGCTGGTATTGTGTGATATACTACTGGGAAATGGGAAGAATATAGGCTGGTTGTTAATTCGGCTTTTGACTTTTCTATGAGTTCGTCGACAACTAGTTTACCTATTGATCCTAACCCTGGGGATCCAACCACTGCTATCGGATCTTTTAGTTTAATTTGTTTTTGGTTTTCAATCCAAATCTCATTTTTCATTGCAATCACGAGTAATCAAGTAATGTAACTTGGTTTTTTGGTATCTTTTGCAATTTGGCTTTTTATCTGACGTTCAACTTCTGTCATTTTAGCAATTATTTCATCCATATCTTTTGCTTGTTTGTCCAATGGATTCATATTTACTTTCAAGTCCAAAAATTTAGTGAGTACTCCAATGACTTCTTTAGCTGCTTTTGCATCTATCAGATATTGGCCATAAGGTGTTTGATATCCTCTTGTTTCCCCAAGTAAACAGACAGCTGGAATATTTTTTTTCTTGGCTAAACCCATAATCAAACCGTTTTCGCCAACAATAACTCCTTCTTCTAATGGTACAACTCCCAATTTCTTAAAATCTTCAAGCAATTTGGAATCAGTTGAGGTTCCATAAACAGTGGGATTTTTAATTGTTTTATCTGAAGCAAATGCCGCAATAGAATAAATTTTCTTAAGGCCATGTGCAACTCCCCAATCTAATACGGCTTCGACTACTTCAAATTGCCCTTCGGGTGAAAAAGCCTGTGCATTACCTGAAAGAAAAGCTAGATCTTTGTTATCATCTTTAAATTGAAATATTTCGTTTTTGAGTAACTCAACAACGCCACCTTTTTTTATTAATGTGTAAGGTGGGAAATATTTTGAATATATCTCAGCGACTTGTTCAGCTTTCAGCTGTTGTACTAGATACTCAACTGATAACTTTCCAATATATGCTATTCCAGGAAGACCACTAATAAGTGTAAACTCTTTAGGTGTAAACTTTTTAAGAGTTTTAATTTCAACATTCATAGATTTCTGAATCAGACTTGTTACTATTAAATAAACCGATCTTCAATTATTGTTATCGATCATTATTAAAGAATAATTTTGAAGTCTCTTGACATCTGGCTTATTGTTTTTGTTTCCTGGATTCTTTTTCTTTTGAGTTTTTATCTTTGATTTTGAGCCAATATTACCAGTTAACATTTTGGTTTTGTTTTGAAACATCAATTAACTTAGATTTTTATTTAGTAAAGCTAAAATTTAATAGTTACCAATCAACTTTGTTCGGTTCTAAAGAGGATTTTGTTTTGTTTGCTGTTGGACATATGGCACTTGCTTATTTGTTAGCTAAATCCTCTGGTAAACTCCTTAAAATAACCATCAATATTCCTCTGGTTTTTGTTTTATCAATAATTCCTGATATTGATCTTATTTTCGAGGTTCTCTTTAGTATTCAATTGCATCGTGGTCCAACCCATTCTTTGATATTTGCTTTTTTGCTTTTTATACCATTTTTTATTTTTTTCAAGAAGAAGGCATTGCCTTATTTTTTTTCCCTGGTTTCACATTCTATTTTAGCCGATTTTTTTGTTGGTGGCCAACTTCAACTTTTGTGGCCATTATCTACCAGAGAACTAGGCGCTTCCCAGTTTGGTATTCCTTTAGTTTTGATAAATGATCCATTAAATGTTGCATTAGAATTTTTATTGTTTATAGGGGCTATTTTGGTAATGTTGAAAACTCGAGATATTCTAAAGTTTTTAAGATCTAACTTGTCAAATCTGTTATTAATTATACCTATTTCTACAGTTTTATTGCCTACGTTTACAAGCTATCCTTTACAAGTTCCAGCTCTTTTGGTGCTTCCACATTTGTTCTTTTTGATAGTATTTACTATTTCAGTATTAATTGTTGTTTTTAAAAGAATTCTTTTATAACATATTTTTTTAAAGTTTTTAGGAAAGTTTACTATTTTTTTCTTTTTTTCATATAGTAGATTAAAAATGCTCCAATTAAAAACAATATTATAGAGGTAATTGATAGAATTGGCGCGTTTTTCCATGAGAAAATTTCCAAAGAGCTTGAAGCTGTAT
>JAGXOB010000286.1 GCA_019894735.1 Promethearchaeota archaeon
ATTGCAAGTGCTTTAAATGCTGCAAAAGCTAGTAAACCTGATAAAAACTGGAGTGGCTTTCCAGAAAAGAGTCTGTACGGGTTAGTAGAAAAAACATATGATCGAAAAATCATTAAACTTCACTCAAAAGATTTAGTTTCACTTGCTTACGAGATGCTAGATGCTGCAATTGCTGCTGAAAAGAATGTTCTACCTATTGAAGGAGGTGTTAGTACCGCTTTCTTCTTAAACGGCATAGCCAACTCAAATGGTGTGAGAGCTTTTGATAAAGGGACTTATATTGAGTGTAGTTTAGCTGCTGCAGTGAAAAAAAAGAACACGATTACTCCTGTGTGTTTTGAATTTAACGCTGAAAGAACCTATAATATAAATCCTAAGTGGGTCGGAAAAGAAGCAGCACGATTAGCTTTATCTGCATTAAACACTAAAAGAATTGAAACAAGAACAACTAACCTCATACTTACCCAATTTGCCCTTCAAAGCCTATTATCTAACACTTTGATTAATTCTGTAAAAGCTGATAATGTTCAAAGAAATCAATCTCCATTTAGAGATAAAATAGGTGAACAAATTGGTTCAGATCTTCTAACGATCCAAGATGATGGATTATTAGCTGGCGGTCTGGGTACCGCTCCATTTGATGGTGAAGGTGTTCCTCAACAAAAAACAAATATTATTAAGAAAGGTGTTTTGAAAAATTTTCTTTATGATAATTACACAGCAAAAAAAGAAGGAAAAGAAAGTACTGGAAACGCATCAAGAGCGGGATATTTGTCAACGCCTAACATCGGAACAACAAATTTCCGCGTAATTCCAGGAAATCTGACATCTGAACAATTAATTGAAGAAGTTGATGATGGTCTTCTGATTTATTATCTGCAAGGAGCTCACAGCAGTAATCCAGTAAGCGGAGATTTTTCTGTTGTTGCAACTCCCGCATGGAAAATAAAGAATGGAGAAATAACCCATTCTACTAGAGGTATAATGCTGTCAGGTAATATTTTTGAAGTTCTAAAAAATGTGAGCCTAATTGCGAATAACGAAAGAAAATTGGGTTCGATTATCTCGCCTTGGATTTTAGTGAAAAACGTTCGCATTATTGGAAAATAGCGGTTTTTTAATATTTAAAACATTAATTTTATGCCCAAAAACTTTTTGTGTATTCACCTAAAACTGAGTTATAGATTTTTTTTGTCTTTAAAGCTATTTTTTTCCAATCGTATTTGTCTTTTATTTTTTTATAAGCATTTTTTCTAATATAAGCTCCATATTTCTCATCCAACAGTATTTTTATAACTCCCCACGCTAAAGATTCAGGATCGTTTGGGTACACTTTAACTCCGGTCAAATCATGATCAACAATTTCAGATAAGCCACCAGTGTCTGAAACTACTGTTGGACTTCCTGCAGCCATTGCTTCTAGTGCAACTATTCCAAAAGGTTCAAACAATGATGGTACTATAGAAACATCAGCATATTTCTGTAATTTTAACAGAATTTCATCTTCCAAAAAACCTGCAAAAAGTACTTTGTGTTCTAAATTCATGCTTTTAACTATATCTAATAGTTGCTCTTTCATATAACCACTGCCAACGATTATGAATTTTGCATTAACTCTCTCCAAAATCCTTGGAGCAGCGTTTACTAGAATATGAATTCCTTTTTCATAAACTAGCCTTCCCACATAAAGAACTATTTTTTCTTCAGGTAAAGCAAACTTTGCTCGAAATGTTTTTTCTTCACCTTTCTTGATACTTTGATAACCTCGAGGATTTACCCCATTTGGGACCATAACCAGTTTATCTTCCGGTAATCCGAAAGCCCATCTAGTATGTGAGACCATGTAATCACTGCAACAGATTACCTTCCATGCTTCATAAGTCAACCAAGCCTCAGTTTCATGGATCATTTTTTCAGTCTGGGTATGAATTCCATCTCTTCTCCCCATCTCTGTTGAATGAATAGTAACTAAAAGGGGTTTTCTGAATACATGTTTTAATCCTATACCCGCAGTTGCAACAAGCCAATCATGAGCATGAAAAACATCAATTTTGTTTTCGATTCTAGCGGCAATGGCTGCCGCCTCTATTTGCATATTCATATTCATTAAATATATCCAGGAGGCAAAATCTGGTGATGGATTTTTGTATGAATCTATTCGGTATACCTCTACTCCATCAATAACTTCATGAGCAGGAGCACCAGGAAAATCACATGTTACAACATGAACTTTAACACCAATTTCAGCAAGACTTTTAGATAAAAAGAACACATGAGGTGATATTCCTCCAATTACTCTGGGTGGGTATTCCCAAGATAACATCATAACATTAAGACTTTTCTTCATTCTTTTTCGACTCCTTCTGAAATAGCGGTAAATATACTCCTAATTTCCTTAAAATTTGAAGGCCAATCAGATTTTAAAATCTTGATTTTTTCTCCTGGAACTTTGTAAATATTTATAACATCGTTTTTTATCGACTCGGATTTGACACTAATTTTGTTTGCCTCGTAGAAACCCAGCCATTCAATACTTTTTATTGCCATATTATATGGTGTATTGGC
>JAGXOB010000287.1:0-2130 GCA_019894735.1 Promethearchaeota archaeon
GATTAATGTCATGTTGAGTAATCAAGCTTCCTCTTCTTGGAAAATAGATGTCTTTAATATTTTCTTTGGCGTTTCTAAGTATTTTTTCAAGGTCTTCTTGATATTGATTTAAATATGCTGTTAGATTAGGATACTTCTTCTCTATTAGTTCATTTCGTATTGTTAAGTTTTGATTTTTAAATTCATTTTTATCAAGATAGATTAAATAACCTGAAAAATCATTCTTGTCATAAGAGAAAGGCTGTATCACTTTACTCTTAAATATTTTTTTTAATTTTTGTTTCTCTTCATCGCTTAGTTTTACGAAAGTTTCGTTAATCTTGATAAACACGTCCTCATCGACAATTTTGAGATTTTTATTCCCCTTTAATATAAAAACCTCATCTTTAATCAGAATTAAACCATTTCGAATTACAAAAAAATCAGCTAAATGCGAGATGCTCTCATTAAACCTGCAATAATTTTCAATTTTTTCAACAAACTTCTTTACATCAAGAGGATACTTTAAAATCCACCCGGAATTTTTAGACAAATCTTTATTCGTCATTGCTGATCGGTATTTTAGCAAATGTGGGGAATTTTCATTATTTAGTATATCCGTGAATATCTTTTCGTTTGAATTTTCATTAAATTGGTAATTACTTGGTTTAACTTGAATTACTTCAATTTTTTTATCGATATTCTTTTGTTTTTCATTGTCGTACTTTTTTTGAAGGACAAAAATACAATTATGTTGACCTTTAGCATCTTTGAAGACCTTTATTTTTGATAAATCAATATACTGTATCATAAAGCAATCATCTGTAACGTGAGGTTTAAGGTATTTAATTCCTGTCTTTTTTGATTTAGTTAGCCAGTAATTGGTAGTAATAAAAGATAACAATCCTCCCGGTTGTAATTTTTCTATTCCTAAATGAATGAAAAAATAAAATAAATCCATATTTCCAACGAAATATTTTTTGCATATCGAGTAATTCTTTACAAGCTCTTGAAAAATTTGAGCGTTATAGTTTTGTCCTAAATAAGGTGGATTTCCAATAATAATGTCAAATTTTTCGTTAGGGTCTGAACCTAAAAAATTCTCAAATTCAAGCCTTACATTTGGATAATTTTCTAAAAGAGGAGTTTTTAAACTTGAATCTAATTCATAAGCGGTAATATTTGTAAATCCATCACCTAACATATATCTAAGAAAGATTCCTTCACCTGCACTAGGTTCGAGAATTTTAATTTTATCAATGTTAAACTCATTGTGGGATGAAAAATAATGTTGTTTAATGTTTTTAACCATAAACTCTGCTATGTAATCAGGTGTAAAAATTTGGCTGAATCTATTTTTATTTAAATCCATTATTCACTAGAATGTTGAAGGAAGCTAAATATTTGAAGTTTTTACTTAGCTATACTTTTGTTCATAAAAGAAATGAAAAAAAAAGAATATTTTAGTGCTCGTGTTGATGTTCGTGACCTTGAGATTTAATGTTAACTGGTCTCATTTTTCCAATTGCCCAACCAGCCACTTCATTAAGAGAAGGATGGATTACCATTGATTTATAAACCGGCATAAATGATCCTGCCTCAGGACAAGCTCTACCTAACTTATTTGCTCCCGTTCTTGCGGGAAAATCTGGGGAATCACAAGTATATCCTGCATTCATTAAATATACGAAGGGTTGAACAAGCACGGCAGCATGAGGGCCAACCGCATGAGCACCTAATAATTTATAAGATTTATCGATTACAAGTTTAACAAAACCATCATCTACATCGTCTTGATTATAACCCATTGCAAAACCCTTTGCTACCGAAGAGTAATTATTTACAGCGACAAAAATTTCGTGACCCTTTTCTATAGCTTCTTCTTGAGTCATACCAACATGTCCTATTTGAGGTGATGTAAAAATTGCCCATGGCACTACTGAATAATCTACTTCCTTTTTTTCGTCTTCAGGTCCAAAAATGTTGTTAGCACAAACATCCGCTTCATAGTTGGCTTTATGCCTAAATTGATAAAGACCATTAGCGTCTCCAAAGCACCAAATGTTCGGTTTGGCAGTCTCTAAGAATTTATTGGTTTTAATCCAACCCCGTTCGTTAGTTTCAACTCCAGTCTTCTCGACCGCTAATAAA
>JAGXOB010000287.1:2140-2558 GCA_019894735.1 Promethearchaeota archaeon
ATCAGCATTAGATCGCCTTCCAGCAGCAACTAAGATTTCCTCGGCTTCTAATTCCATCTCTTTCCCGTTATCAACATTTTGAACAGTAACAGTTTTGAAATTCTTTTTGGTACCTACTTTAATCGCCTTATGATTTAATAACACATTCATATGTTCCTTAAAATTTCGCTCCAAGAACTCGCTAATTTCCGGTTCTTCAGTCATAACTAAGCGTGGTAACATTTCTACGATGGTAACTTTTGTGCCAAACGCGGAAAAAATGTGCGCAAATTCAGCAGCAATAACACCACCCCCAATTATAATCAAACTTTCCCACGGTTTTTTAGGAAATTTATCACCGAAAAAATTCTCGTTCGTTACGTATTCGATTTCGTTTAATCCTTGTATAGGCGGTATTAAGGAACGTGCACCAGAAGCC
>JAGXOB010000288.1 GCA_019894735.1 Promethearchaeota archaeon
CAATAAGAACAGAAATTTTCGGCTGATTCTATTTTAGCTCCACAATTTTGACAATAAAACATAGTTTCTCAAAGAACAATCTTTTAAAAATTAATAGAACATTATATTTATTAATCTTTTCAAGAACACGAAGGTTTTATTCAAAAATGGTAAAATTTAATCTCGATATAAAAACTGCACCATTTGCCCATACGTACTCTATCGTTGCAAGAGACGATAAAACAGGCGAAATGGGTGTCGGGGTACAAAGTCATTATTTTTCAGTAGGAAGTATTGTATCATGGGGAGAGTCTGGAGTAGGAGTTGTAGCAACTCAATCTCTTGTTAACGCTTCTTTTGGATTACAAGGACTTGAACTTCTTAAAAAAGGAAAGTCTCCACGAGAAGCCCTAGACATTTTAATTGCAGCCGATGAAGGAAGAGATGTGAGACAAGTAGCAATATTAGACGCTCAGGGAAGGGTGGCGACTCATACGGGATCAAAATGCATAATACATGCAGGGCATATCGAAGGAAATAATTACTCCGTCCAAGCAAACATGATGCTAACTGATAAAGTTTGGTCTACAATGTCAAAAACTTTTGAATCACATGAAAGTCTTCCATTACCAGAACGAATCGTCAAGACATTAGCATCTGCTGAAACTGTTGGAGGTGATATAAGAGGTAAACAGTCCGCAGCGCTTTTAGTTGTGGGAGGAAAAGAAGCAGAAAATAAATGGGAAGACAAACTTATCGATTTGAGAGTGGAAGATCACGACGATCCTGTAGAAGAGCTCTCTCGAGTTTTAAAACTTTACAGAGCCTATAAACACATGGATATGGGCGACTTAGCAATGGAACATAGCGATATGGATACTGCACTTAAAGAATACGATACCGCGCTTAATATGTTCCCTAAAAATCTTGAAATGAAATTTTGGACAGCTGTCACTCTCGCAAATAACCAAAAAACTGTAAAAGCATTAGAATTATTCAAAGAAGTCTTTGAAAAAGATAATAATTGGAGATTATTAGCTGAAAGATTACCTAAGAGCGACTTATTAATCGTTTCGGAAAAGGAACTACAAAAAATTTTAACTCTATAGACTTTAACACTTTTTTTCCTTAAAAGTGAAACTGGTTGAGAAAATCTCTTTTGCTTATAAGAAAATACATGACTTTCGAATTTTTGCCTATGTGAAAGATATCACCCATATATTTCATTCCAGACCGCTCTGCGACTTTCCACCCTCGAGTGTTTCCCTGTTCTATATATGCTAGTATTTTCATGAATTCATAGTTTGTAAAAATATATTCAAAGATATTCCTCATTGCTTCAATAGCATAACCATTCCCGGTATAATGTGGAAATAATGAGTAATTGCATTCAATTTCTTTCTCTTTCTCGAAGGTTCGTAAAAAGATAAAGCCGATAATCTGAGGAGGTTCTCGCAATTGTAATAAGAAGCAATACACATCGCGTTCCTTAAAATAACTCAATATCGGATACTCTTCTTCGGAGAAGGCATCATTTAGCTTGCTAACTAAACCCTCGTAATCTTCTTGAGTAAATTGGCGAATATATAGCCTTTTTGTTTCTAATGGTTCGGTAAGTTTAATAGACAAAAGAATCCTAATATAAACAATTTATTTAATAGTAAAGAATAAGAAAAGAAAAATAATAAATATAATTAAATAATCAATTAATTTAGGCGTTTGACTAGCTGTTGTGGCCTAATTCCATAGAGAAATGCCGAATGAAGCGTTTTTATTTCGTTTTCAATGCTTTCGATATTTTTACCTTGTGATTTATAATCTTTTGCAATTTCTTTTAATTTAGAATAAGTAACTTCCTTAGAATCGCTCAATTTAGAAAAATATCCTCCGAACGCAGTAAATATGTTATGCATTAGCTCGATCTCTTTATTAGTGAACGATCTTGCGCATTTTTTACAGATTACACCAAATGTACTTCCCATTTTTTTTATCGTAATTTCTGGATTTGCATTCCTATGACAGATTCTGCATTTAACAAAGCTAAAACTCTTCTTCTCTTCTACAAGTTCAATTGTAAAACTCTTCTTCTCTTCTACAAGTTCAGATGTGATCATAAATTTACGAACAATTTGAAGTATTTAAAGAAAAATTCATAGAATACAATTATATTAAGTTCTGGAGTTCATCTAATTTCTTCAATAACCAATTTTTAAATTCTTGAAAATTCTCAATTGGAGGTATTGTTTCAATCTCTTTTTTTGAAAGCTTATTGTCTGTATCTAAAATGACTTCAATTGGCTCTTTGAGAGTTTTAATCTCTTGGGTAGTCCTGATTTTTGTTACCGGACTTATTTGTAATTTATCGAAAATAATTTGAAGATCCAAACTATCGCTCTCATCCAGATGAGAATTTGTATGCAGTTTTTGAACCCAATTTGTGATAAAATCTTGTGGAATTCCTTTTGTCCAGTGGTGATTTCTTAGATAATTGTACAATTTCTTAGGATAATAAAGCTGATCTATCTCTAGATTAGCGGGATTCACTTTATCAAACCGATAATCGTG
>JAGXOB010000028.1:0-19170 GCA_019894735.1 Promethearchaeota archaeon
CTCTTGATCGTAATATCCTCCAAACGAAGTCGATAGACGAGATTTCTTCCTTTTTCTTAGGATCAATGAAATACCTACAATTATTCCGATTGCGACTATCACCCCAACAATAATTAATATCAAGATAAAATCTAACTGTAGAGAGGGTTGGATTAACATTGCTATTATAAAATATTCAGATTCTCCTTCGCTATCAAAAACAGTAATCATCAAGATTGCTAAATAACCATCCCCAGTTACGCTATCGTATTGAGACGCTGTTGAAAGTTGTTTTGTCCCAGTTATGGAGGGGAAATTCATAGTAAAGGGTATAGTAAATCTTCCATTATGAGTGTTTGAACTTGCTACGTAAGCCATATTAGAATAAATATTAGTTCTTGGTGTTATGGGCACAATCATATTATCTTCAGAAATTGATACAATAAAGAGATTAACAGACACCATCATTTCGGAACTGTCTTGATCCTCATAATTAACTGAATCTGTTAAGTTTATTTCAAAATCTAATTGATTTCCCTGGGACACCGGAATAACACTTACACTATCTTCTGTGTGAGTTTCATCAAAATGAATCAATTGAGAACCGTCTATTAGTACACTTGAAGTTTCTTCAACGAATTCAGGGGGATTGTTTACGATTTCTGAAACTAATCTTGGTGAATGAGGATTGTAATAATTAAAAGTTGGATTGTAAGGTAGAATGTAGAATGTAGCGAAACCAGATGGATCAGTAGAAGTTGGACTATAACTATACGAGTATTCGAATTGATTAGGAGGTGAATTAGATAACACATATGTTTTATTGATTGTACCTTGTTCATTATAATAAGAAAATGGTAATATTGACAAGTATGATGTAACATTATAACTGGTCCTATCAAGCGTAGCGTCAATATCTAACGAATCGAACCCATTTCTTTCTATATCAGTAGTGCTAAAAATACTTGAAATTTGTGGTATTTCGGTAGAATCGTAATATAAAAGTCTGGAGATTTTATAGTAGGTATTACCTCCATATGTAAGGTTTACTTTAATAGTATATGGTTTATCACTTGTGGAGGGTAGAGAAAATACAGTATTGATGGAAATCCCATCTGAGCTCGAGATCATGTCTACGATATCAGAGTACACATCGTTTTCTACTGAAACATTTAAATAAGCATTTAGATAAGCTGAGTCAATTGGTACCTCTCCAATTTGATCTTTAATAAAAATTGTTACGTTAAGTTGAGAAGATGGCGTACTTTCAGAAGGTAGAGAAATATCAATTGATACGTTTTCAGCATCTAAGAAATAATTCATTAGGTTTCTTGTTAAGAATTGATGATCTTGGCCGTAAGAAGGTGATTCGTATAATTCAGTAGCCCAATGCAGATCACCAAAAGCCACGAAACGACCTCCTCCATTGGTTCTATTATCATACGCTGCAGCAACTGCCTTCCCATTTGATGCAGCAATAATCTCTGCAGATCCAGTAACGGTTAAAGTGCTTCCGTAATTCCATATAAATTTACTTACATCTTGAAATATGAGTGTATGATTTAAATCTGTTATGGCTTGAGAACTCACCGTTGTTCCAAGTCCGACCCAAGTTTCGTCAGCAACATTTTCCTCATTTATTTCTACCCCCAAATTAAGAAACGAAAAAAGATCATTTACATTTTCAACGCATAAATCTTGGTATCTCGTACCCAAAAATAGAATATTACCTCCATTATCAAAATAGGCTTTCAAATTTTTAAATTCAAGAGGATTAAATGGTAAAAAAGGATTTTGTAACACAATCAAATCGTATTGAGCTAAAAGTTCTTCGGTTAATATAGTATTACTCGTAGATCTATCATAATTTGGGGTCCAAAATTCTGCTAAATAATCAATTGAGATATTTAAATCAGCAATATCTCTCATCCAATTATAATAATCCATTTGATAGAACGAAAGTTCAGAGTACCAATCATTAAGCCCATGGTAAGATTCCATTAAGATTTTATATTCTGGTTGTTGAACTTCAATCGTAACGATAATTTTATCATATACCCTGACTTCAGACGTAATATTTACTTCAAACATCCTTGTTCCTGGAGCAGCATCTGATTCTATCTCTACGTTGAATGCTATAGTATCAGTGTAGACAATTTGAGACTTATCTGTGGATAAGGATAATCCATCTATAATATTTGGAATATTGATGTCTAAAGTGATATTCTCACTAGAAATAACTGTTAAATTAAATACTTGGTGATCTCCTGGAAACTGTATCAAATCGAAAGGTTTTACAGGTAATACATTAGGAGTAATTTTAGCAATGTCATTAACATCCGTATATGTCGTATTTATATAATCTAAATACATAAGTGAAGCAGAAACATTGATCAATCCATATCCGGACTTTAAATATTCAGCATCGTCAACATTAGGGAGCGATTGTGCGCCTTCTAAAAGAGCAATTCTCGCAGTTTCAGGAGTCAATAAAGGATACGCTTGTTTCAAGATCGCTAAAGCCCCAGCAACCATAGGGCATGACATACTTGTTCCACTTAAAGGTAGATAATCCCCATCACCTATATACTCAAAATAATCTCCAATTAAACGATATTCATCTGATATTGCTGATTCTGGTGCCTCTGCGGAAATAATATTTACCCCCGGAGCAACAATATCTGGATAACTCAAATATGACAATGAGGGCCCCCAGCTACTAAAGGAAGCTAAATTATTATTACTATCTGAAGCACCTACGGAAATTACGTCTATACCAGACGCGGGAGATCCACCAGATAAATATTCAGGTCCTGAATTTCCTGCAGATGACACGCAAATTACGCCAAGTTCGGTAGCCGCAGCAAGCGCTTGTATCATAGGGTCACTCGCAATAGGGTAACTATCTCCAAAACTCATAGAGAGAATGTCGGCGCCCACTGTGTTGACACTCCATTGAATCGCACTAATAACATCGCCTTCTTCTAAACCGGAAAGGCCACCTGATTTTGCGTTTATCAGAGATACTCCTGGAGCAACTCCTCTATACTTCCCGTTTGAGGCACTACCGTTTCCTCCAATGATGCCTGCAACATGCGTTCCATGACCGTAGTAATCATAAACTTCAAACGAAAATTCATCTGATACAAAACTTTCACTCGCTACTATGTTTAAATCGGGGTGTTCATAAATACCAGTATCGAGAACAGCAACTTTAACTCCAGTGCCATCGTAAGCCAGATTTTCGGCCCCTATTGCCGGTAACCACCAATTAGGATAATTATTGTTACTCAATGCACTGGTTTCTGGAAGTTGTTCTAAGTAATAAGGTGACTTGTAATTTTTGGATTTGTAAACTTTTTTTAAGGTTAATTTTTCTTCCAAAATTTCCTTTTTAGCAAATAATTCATTAGGATCACACTTTAGATAAACTGCTGGAATGATATCATAATTATCTATTATTTCGTACTCATTTAAAGTAGAATCTATTACTTCAATTCGCTCTGATTTTGAAGTTTCTTCTGTAAAAACCATAATTATTTTCATTTCATTAGCGTCAGATTCTTTGAGTAATTCGAAGCTATTAATTAAGAGGTCTCCAAATAGACTACCTTTTTGATTTAATATTAATGTCGAATCTTCGTCTTCATTATTTACATAGTCTGAAGTAATAAACGATAAATCGTTAATCTTCAACTCAATATCGCTAATACCAGAAGGATTTGAGTTTACCAACAGGCTTGTTTCGAGAAATGGATTTAATGTCGAGCTAATAATCATAAAACCAATTAATAAAAATTTAGTTTTACTCCAAAGATTTTTCATAGTCTTCAAATAACAAAATAGCTATTTAATTCTAACTTTAATAGTTAAAAAACCATAATTTTTTTTAGAAATACATTATTATAAAATCTACAGCTAACGATCTTTAATCTGTCTGTAAAGTGCAGAATCGAATAAAATTTTTTTCATAAGGGGCTGTGGATTAGTCGCAGATCGTTCGCTTGGCATGCGAAAGGCCGGGGGTTCAATTCCCCCCAGCTCCACTATTTTTACATTATAAAAAAGTTTTAATCAAAAATAATTAAATCATTTTCGTGAAATTCCGGTTTCACGAAGATTTTATGTATTTTTATAAGTTAAAAAATCTTAGTTTAACTTGAATAAAATGAAAAAAATTGGAATATTAGGAGGAATGTCGTATGAATCCACCATCAAATACTACGATTTGATTCTTCAGAAATATTATGATAGATACCAAGATTATAATTATCCAGAAATTCTAATTTATAGCCTAAATTTTCAAAAAGTAATCGATTACGAGTTGGGTGTCGAAGAAGGTATTTATGTGGAGTATTTGATGACTGGTATCAATTCCCTGCAAAAAGGGGGAGTAGATTTTATAGTTATGGCCGCAAATTCACCTCATGCGGTTTATGACGAACTAATTCAAAAGTCGAAAGTCCCAATACTAAGTATTGTAGAAGTAACAGCAGAAAAAGCGCAACAAGAGAATTTAAGAGAGGTTTTATTGTTGGGAATTAAATATACGATGCAAGCACCTTTCTACAAAGATTATTTTGCGAAGTTAGGCATGGAGGTCATAACACCTTCAGATTCAGAACAGGATCTAGTAAATCGAATCATATTTGATGAGTTAGTAATTGGTGAGTTTACAAAGAAGAGCAAACAGATGCTCTTACAAATTATAAATAATTACAATGTAGATGGCGTTATTCTTGGGTGTACTGAATTACCTTTAATACTCCAACAAAACGATTCTGACTTAACATTACTCGACACAGTGGAAATTCATGTAGAAGCCGCATTAGAATATTGCTTAGATCAGAGTTGAAACACATGCATTCATACTTTCCGTACTTTCTTTGCATATTTTTAGTTGTTTGAAAGCTTTTTTAATTCCCAACTGCTATTTAATAATTAATATAAAAATGATTAAGTGGTAATTTCTATAGGACGCTTTAAGCTTACAAGGATTAAAATAAAGGATTTAACTCCAATTATTTTAGTCATGTTATTACTATTCGTTTCAATAGCTTGTGCTAATATGTTAATTCCAAGTTATGGTGTTATACGATTTGAGTTTAATATACCTGAGGCGCTCATCGCAATTCCAGATTCGTTTTTTTTGCTAACCAGCGCTACGTTTGCTTTAATTTGGGGGTATTATACGGATAGAATTGATAGAACGAAAGTAATAATAGCAGGTGCATTTTCCTGGACGTTGGGTATGATGCTGACGGGTTTTTCAACATCATTTATAATATTGGTGATTTCAAGAATGATAAGTGGAATCGGTTTGGGATGTGTAATACCAGTTGGTTATTCTATTATTTCCGACGCGATTCCACCGGATGAAAGATCTGGTTGGTTTGGTACGCTCGCAATTTTGAGCTCAATTTCTAATGGTAGTGGCCAAGCTTTGTCTTCCTTTATTGGACCGATTTTAGGTTGGAGATTTCCGTTCTTTTTGTTATCAGGAATTAGTATTTTAATTGTATGTGTTTTATTTTTTGTTAAAATCCCTCAGCGGGGAGCTAGTGAGAATGAATTACTAGATCTAGTCGAATTAAATTTAGAATATAGTTATAAAATATCAAAAAAAGATTTAAGCAATATACTGAAAAAAAAGACAAACAAATATTTAATCATCCAAGGCTTTTTCGCGATAATCCCAGGAACTCTTTTCGTTTATTTTATGACGTCTATGCTTTCAACTCATTACTTTGAAATTTTACCCAGCGAAATTAGACTACAAACAGCTGCGATATTTGCTGGTCTATTAGGAGTAGGTTATCTATTAGGAAATGCAATTATGTCGTATGTAGGTGATATGTTATTTCGAAAAAACAAAAAAAACAGAACTCGATTAGCAACAGCATGTATGGTGTTCAGTATTCCATTTATTCTTTTAATGCTATTTTCTATACAACCAATAAGCAGCGAAGTAGTTACTAATCTAAATTATCCCATCCCTATCCCCCCCGGGGATATGACATCATATGTTTTTTTAACCATTTTAGAAATTTTTAAAGTTTCTCCAAGTTATATATATTATTTCATATTCGGGTTTATAGGAGCTGTGTTCAGTACAGGTTGGGTTTCAAATAAGAATGCAGTTATGGTAGATGTTAATCTTCCGGAGCATAAAGGCACTTCGACCTCTTTTTTTAGTCTCGCTGAACAGATAGGAAAAGGAGTTACATTATTGTTATCATTTTCTTTAATATCGCTTTTTGGGAGCGTGTTTAATATGATGCTCTTTGCGGTATTCCTTTGGGTACCCTCTGCTTTTCTTTGGTTTCTCGCGGGAAGATCTGTTGAAGTCGATATGGAAGTTAAATCTACAATTCTTTCTGAACGAAAGCAAGTTAATTTATTGGATTTTATCTTTGAACTAGAAATTCAAATGGATAGAGCTACTCAGAAAATACAAGATTCAAAGTACTACATCCTATCAGATTCGTTAAAATTTAATAAGTTGTTAGACGATGCTATTACGATTTTAAGTTATTGTGAGAAGGAAGGAGAATTTAGAAGTATTACTAAAATAGAGAAACGAGCTCGTAATTTAAATATTAAAGCAACCTCAATCAAAGGGATGGCCAATCAAATATTCAAGATTCTTGAGTTAGAGGATTTAACTGCTAAAGAAATCGATATGCTCAATGAAGATTTAAGACAGATTATTTTTAAAATTGCAGAAGGAGAAAGAAGTACTTTTGGAGATCTTCAAATCCTCTATGAAGATGCTTATTTGAAAATAATCGAAGCTCGACTTTTAAGAAAAAACGATTTGATTAAGAGCAGAACTAAAATCTTAGAAGCGATTAAAATCTACGAGAGAGTGAAAAATTTGTTAAGTGAACGATTAGACATCATATTAGACAATTCGGAGCTACCTGATGAAGATAAATTTGTATACGAAAAAGAACAAGAACTTTTAGAAAAATGTTCTAAGGCATTAATAGAGACAAATAATTTGAAAGAAGAGTTCCAAGGCATATTCGAGAAATTAGAAGAAAAAGGAATTACTGAAAAAGATTTAAAAAAAATATCTGAACTCACACTTGAATATAATATTAACCTCTATAAAGTAATTGTAGAAACTTTCGGTCAAGAGAGGAAGACTAAAGACACTATATTAGAGGTTTTAAATGAAATAGATGCAATTTTTAACGATTACGACAAGTTAAAGGAATTAGAAATGAAAGTGTTTTAAATTATTATTCTGTCCTTTTCTAGTTGTTTAAAAACTCTGACTTTAAAATTTCTTTATAATCCGTTCTTTCGTTATCTACTAACTCCTGGGTATTTTTTCCTCTATGGTTATAGTTATCAGGACTATCATTATTTGAGAATAAATTTACTAGCAAAATTAAACAATTTTTAAGTTCTAGATCGTTCGTTCTTCCCGAATTAAAGTTATTCATAATTTTGATAAGGAGATTGCTTAACCAAACCTTATTAAATTGAGATAAGTCGATCTCCTCATCCTTAGATTTTCTATTGTAAAAATCTAAGATATTTTCTACGCAATCCATTTTAAATTTATTCCTATACCCTTATGAGAAATCAAGAGTTACATGAATTTGCGCTCTTGAAAAAACTCATGATCTGTAATATTCTATTTACTGATACATGATAATATGAGTATAAAAACATTTTTGACTAGATGTCGCAAGAGAAAAAAGAAGATAACTTAAAGTTATACGAAGAACCATAAAAGTAGAAAAGGTTTATTATATGTCTACTTCAACACTTTCTATAAAGGAATCGATAGCTTGTTCAAGATCGATTAAATCCTCTACTTCTTTTATATCAGAGCTAGCAATTCTATTTAGAAATTCTTTTAACAGTTTTTCTTTCTCTTTATCTTGAGGAAAGATTAGACTACTTTTGTAATGCTCATAATCCAAGATATTAGTAAACACCAAGAAGAGTATCTCAATATGGCTGTATTCAACCAAACTTTGAAGCTTATCTTTCGTAATGAGAGTTTTTGTTTGATCTTTGTAAAATCCGCTAAGATCATTATAATAGTTAGTAATTCGAGCGATATTATCTAATTGAGCTAGGAGTGCTGCTTGGCTAATTGGAGTATCGTCAGAATACATAATTTCAAAATATGCGTTAATGAAATCTTTCAATTTTTGGAGCTTTTGTTGGAAAACTCTTGTTTTGACTATTCGAGTAAACATTGGGCTCTCTTTATCTTTGTAAAACTTTAATTCAAACTTAACAATAGCTAAGATATCGAGAAATAATTCCTTTATATCAATATTAACTTTTTCCATTTTAATAGCAGTAAATTGTAAGTGAATTTTTATTTCTAATAACTAATATACCTTTGATAATTTAAAAATATACTATCTAAAGAATTCTAATATACCAATTAATATAATTTTTAAGTTTAGATATTTCACAAAAAGTTCAGATGGCATAAACTTATACTATTACTCGTAATTAATAAGTCAATGGAAAATTTCTTTGCTCTGGTATCCGCTTTTTAGATGTATACTCTTTTCTACTTATTTTTATTTTTGTTAGCTTTCTAAAGAGTATTGCTTTCATATGAATCTTTAAAATTCTAATAGGTGTATGTATCATAAACATAAAATCATTGAATGGATTTTGTCTTAGCTCGAGAAATCTTAGGTAAAACTTTTCGGCTTTTAACTGTTTATTGGGTTTTTCAAATGAAACAAATCTCTTTACAACTTTATCTAATATTGCTGAGTCTTCAAAGCAATAATAGTTTGAAGCTTTTAACGACCATTTAATAGACTCTAATTGGTATTTTATAGAATTTAGTTCTTTTATCGGTCCAATGAGCAAAGCAAAAAAGGAAATAAAAAGATTCATAACAGTGCTCCTAAAAATCTCACGAATAGAAATTTTGATTTTTGACTTAAGAATGTTTCTGAGATCATCACCAAATAAAATAGTACTATTTTGGATAACATTGCCTAAGACAATATTTCGAGGCGCAAATAATGCTGAAAAAACGCGGTTTACTCGAAATATCTTATAGAATATAGCTTGTTCCCAAAATTTTTGTTTAGTTAGAAAATGGCTCATAAACATTCCCGTTGAATTCTGAATAACACCAAGTACTTCTCGCGTTAGCTTTGTAGTTGGTTCTTTAAATTTATGTTTAATTTCTAGTGCTAGAAAATACCTTTCGATTTCTTTAATATGTCGACTTGAAACACGATTTTTAAATATAAAAAGCAGATCACAATCAGAAACAATAGTGTTTTCAGATTCTACTTGTTGGCTTCCAAATAGAAGAATAGATACGATTTTATTTATTCCAATTTCTTTATTAATTAAAACCACGATATCTTTAATGTAATTACGTGACTGTTCGTTTAATCCTTTTAGATTACTAGAGATATAGTGTTTTATTTTATCATTTGTTTCTCTAGGGTTACTCGAGTCGATATCT
This sequence comes from Promethearchaeota archaeon, assembly GCA_019894735.1. The sequence continues at coordinate 9,452 of JAGXOB010000028.1, forward strand.
TGCATCTTTCCTTGAAAAATAATTGTCTATAATAAAGATATAAAATGAAAATTAAAAGTTAATTATAAAACTTAAACTCGGTTTCCGAGATTATATCCCCGGCTTATTGCCTCTAAAACCGTCTGTGGCTTTTTAGCATCCCCGAGTTTTTCGACTGGAATTTTTAACGATTTTATCTCTTTAAAGAGAGAATCGTTTGGTTTAACACCTGTGGCATAGTAAACGTAATCAACATTGTTGATTTGTTGTTCAGTATCGCTAGCATCAATGTATGACACGTAATCTTCACCTATTTCAGTTACTTTTACACTAGTAAGTTTTTTTACTCCAAGATAATCACTTTTATCCAACAGCACCCATTTAGTGGTCTTACCTAAGGCTGTTCCTAATCTTGGTAGTTGTTCTAGAACAGTCACTTTATTCCTGCCTTCTTGCATCATTTTCAATGCTACTTCTGGTTCTAGTGCTTTATACAGCGTGAGAAAATTAAATGAATCAGTATCTAATGCACCATACTTTGCCATGTAAATTGCCAATTCTATACCTGTAGCACCCCCCCCAATAATTACATTGTTTCGCCCTACTGGAGCATCTCCTTTGAATACATCGTTTGCCCAAAATACGTTATCTCTTTCAATTCCAGGAATATCAGGTTTAATTGGAGTGGAACCAGTAGCAACAAATACAATATCTGGATTTAGTTCCTTAACTTTATCACTTGTTACTTCTTGTTGCAGGTGGACTTGAATGTTATATTTTTGTATCCAGTATATATAGCTTTCTATCATCCTTTTAAACTCGTTCCTTCCTGGTGGTATCCATATTATATTTAACAACCCTCCAATTTTATCGTCCTTTTCATATAAATGCACTTCGTGACCTCTCATAGCCGCAACACGCGCTACTTCTAATCCTGCAGGACCGGCTCCAACTATCATGATTTTTTTCTTAGTCTCAAGTGGGTTTAACTCAGTCTTAGCTTCTTTTCCAGCTCTAGCATTTCGTAAACATGTTACCGCTTGCATATTAAAGATGGCATCAAAACATCCTTGATTGCAGCCAATACAATTCATTATATCTCTTAATTCACCTCTCTTTGCCTTTTCAGGAAGATATGGATCTGCGATTAAAGTCCGACCCATACATATCGCATCAGCTTTTCCAGCCATTAAAATCTTCTCAGCTAATTCAGCTGTGTTTATTCTATTTGAAGAAAACACGGGTATAGAAACGTGTTTCTTAATGTTTTCTGCTAAATACGAATAGCATCCCTCTGGAACGTCCATAGTTGTCTGAGGGGTTTTAGTTTCATGCCATCCCCCAGTCACATTGAGATAATCTAGATAGTTAGATAGATTTTTAGCTATAACGGCTTTTTCTTTATAAGTATTACTACCAGGTACAAAATCATCTCCGGATATCCTATAACCAAGTGGGATATCCTCAAGCTTAGATTTTAATAACTCCAATGTTTCTATAGGGAATCTTAGGCGGTCTTCAAGATCGCCCCCATATTTATCAGTCCGCTTGTTAGTTTTTGGAGAAATAAATTGCGTCATTAAGTAGCCGGCATTAGCACAAATTTCTACGGCGTCGAAACCTGCTTTTTTGGCACGCACCCCTGCATCTGCAAATGCTTGTTGTTCGTTTTTAATGTCTTCTAGAGTCATTTCTCGAGGAGTTGTTTTACTAAATTTACTATATACGGCTGAAGGGGCAATTGGAGTTTTACCAATTACTAAAGGCATAGAATATGCTCCACCATGGTACAATTGGGCACAAACTTTTACGTCTTCCCTTGCAGCATGGACAGCTTTCGTAAGTTCAGTTAATTTAGGTAAAAAATCATCATTATCAATAGAAATCATCATTGGAATCCCTTTTGCATAAAGATCTACATAACACCCTCCTACAATAAGCATTCCAGCACCACCCTTTGCTCTTTCAACATAAAAATCAATTAGTTTCTGGGTGATGTAGCCATCACTAGCCATATTGAGATTTATTGCGGGCATTACTATGCGATTTGAGACGCTCATTTGTTTTATCTTAAATGGGGTAAACAATTTGTAAAATTTCATAATAGTCCTTTTTTACTGAATTTAATGTTATTTAATTTAATAAAATAAAATTATCCATAACCAAATAAATTTTAACTTTTAGGGTAAAAAATAGAATAAAATGGAATAAAAATTAACGGAAATAAGAATCTGAACCACGATCATCTTGAGGTCCTTGCATAAATTGATTTGCTTGCTTTTTATATGTGTCAAGGATGTGCTCCATTTCCTCGATTTTTGAATTTAATTCATCGAAGTTCATTTCAATGTCAAAGTATTCCTTCAAAATAACAAGCAATGCTTTGGATGCTCGAGGGTCTAAAGCCATCATTGGCAAGGGTAATGTTTCTGCTAACAAACAAACGCCGGGAGCATAACCCTTTTGACCAGCCCATGCAGGTAAGATTCCATTTGCTCCCGCAATAACTCCAACATCCATTAGAAGAGTATTCTCGTATTTTAAAAATGAATCAACTATTTCTTGATTTGTCCCACAAATATGAACTAGTGGTGTATCTCTTATTTTATCTGTTACCATGGCACCAGCACTGAGATACATTTTAATTTTACTATGTGTTAATTTATCCATCTCTTCACAAAACTTCTGAGAAAACTCAAATACACCTTCTGAGGTCTGAGGCTGATAATTCGCTGTTAAAATAAATATATCTGATTTTTTTTTTTGTTTTCTGGATTTAAAATAAACTTTAGCTGAAGGTAGTTCCATTTTCCCTTTTTCAACATTTGACTTTGGGGGAAAATCAAAATACTCAATATCTAAAAACTCTTCGGCTTTAATTGAGTCTTTAATAGAGATAATCGCTAACTGCGCTACTAGCGCAATTCCAGGCCAACCGATTAATACAATTGGTTCATATAAATCGTCTGAATTAATTTCAAACTTTTGGGTTATGTTTATATTCATCTTATATCACTAATTTTTTAATTATATTTCAAAATTTAATTTTTCCCCACAATGCATACAAAAATCGAATTTTTTATGAGAAAATTTTCCACAAAAGGGACAATACATACCAGAACCATTTACAGCTTCATATCGAGGTGTTTCATAACTCTGAGGGGTATCTTGGTAAGAAGTTTTAGATTGCAAGTATTGTTCTTTTCTCGCCTTTAAATAAACATATAGAGAAGTTAGAAGGCAGATTAATAATGGTGTTAAAAGAAATGGAACAATATTTAAAATAAAATCGTACAGAATAATTGATCCATAATCTCTAGTTGAAGGGATATACCAAAATGGGTTGATCTCTATGAAATTAACTATAATCATGCGATATATTGAATCACATACATAAATTATTAAATTATACATAAAGAATACGCCTACGATTTTCCAGAATTCTCCCTTTACCAGATTTCGAGCATCTTTTAAAGGATGTTCAGAATCGTCAGAATTATATGTAAAAATATAAAATATAAAAAATACAAAGATGAGGATACCTGGTATAAAGAGCAGAACATAGCCTATAGAAAACGCAACTCCTAATAAAAGTAATACTAAGAGTACTCTTCCATTCAAAGCTTTTTTTACTTCAGGGATTAATTTCGAGTCTCTTTCAGTAAATTTGTTGTATAAATAATTGCCTACTAAGCACATCGCAAATACATTAAATACCGTCGGAAAAAGACCGTCTAAGAAAATGATAGTAAGTCCTAAAATCGAGTATCTAAACATTAGATTAAGATCCTCGGGAGTTAAAAGAAATGGATCCACTTCAAGGATAACTTCTATAGCAGGGGTCATTGTTAGCAACTGCCACTCAAGATCAACAAGGATCAGATTTTTAATTATTAGTGAAATTATAAAAAATAAGCCGAATGGTATGATTAAAGTCAACCAATTTTTGCCAAATAAAAGAAATCCTTCAGATAGAATCTCACTAAATCGTTTATTTGAATGGTTGTTCAGTTTTGGATAATTATCCGACATAATTTTTAATATTTTTTTAGTTATTTATAATTTTTTAAACACATTTAAATATAAGGATACTTCATTAAATTAAAAATAGGAATAGAAAAAAATTTAAAACGTAATAATTATTACTTAATAACCGGTTATGTACGCGCAACAACCACCAACTCGTCATATTCCAGGAATTTTATCTTATGTAGATTCTTTTTCCACGAAAAAATCTGCATATGTATTATTTTTTTGCCTACCGGGTATTATTAGTATACTGTCGTTTATTTTAAATTCGCTTTTAACTAATATTTGGAACTTTTTTTATCTGACAAATGTTTTAATTACAATTTATTCTACTTCTGGTGGCGGAGCAATAATATCAATTCTATTTTTCTCAAAAAAATCACCTCTCTTAGACTTACCTCCAAAAGGATGGGCACTACAGATGAACTCTCTTTTTACTGGAGTCATGGGACTTTCACTATTAATCGGTCAAACAATTACAATTTTCTTAAGAAATGCAGCCTTTCAAGAAGTATTTCTTATTCTTGGTACAATTATTTCGTTTATCCTTACCTATGTTGTGTATTTTTCATTCACTACAGTGGGAAAATATGGAAACTTTATATTAGCATTTGCACAACCGGCAATTGAAATAACTTTCTACAGTATTTTCGCATCACAACTCCCATTTTTATTCTTTATTAGAGCAATGATCTTTTTTACTGTATGTGCTTTTATATTTGCCATTCCATATGCGAGAAGTTTGTCTCGAGTAAGTAATATTTACAGACAAGCAACGGGTATAGGGGGGTATCCTTTCATTAGAGCTTTTGTGCTCTCTATGTTAACGGAAGGTCACGATGAGTTACTCGAAAGTTTTTTTGATAAAATTGGTGTATATTCAGATGTGAAAATCCAGTATTTAGCAATAAGGAGTGAAAAAACTAAAAAATTGAAAGGATTATTTGTAATTCCCCAGGTTCATTTTGGGCCCTTTAAAACTTGTGGTTCTTCTGATTTACCAGCTCACATCTATGATCAATTCAAGGACATTGAAGGTACAACAGTTTATCATACAACCAACGATCATGCTCAGAATTTAACTTCTCAGAAAGAACTTGAAAAGATTTTGAGTAAAATAAAAAGCGATGTAAAGCACATTCAAGAAGGTTCAAAGATCGAATGGATAAAGGGAGTAAATACAACAACGAGAAGTATGGCTAATTCCGCAAAACTATTAGGTATCGATATAAATAATGTTGCTATTGTGTTTTTAACTAGACACCCCTTACCTTCTGACGATATTCAAATGGAAGTCGGAGAAGAAATTAGAAAAATAGCTAAAGCAAAAGGTTATCGCGAGATAATTATTATCGATTCGCACAATTCCATAATTGGGGATGAAGTTTTAATAAGAAATCGATCTCTAGAAGCTAATGATCTCATAGCTGTTTCTGAGAAATTTTTAGATTCCAATAAAAAAAGCGATCTCTCTAACAAAATTGTAGTGAAATACGGTGTTGCTAAAGATTTAATGCTTGAATATTCAGAGAAGGATGGAATAGGAACTGGTGGATTAGTAGTTCATCTTTTTAAAGATATTGAATCAAATCAAAAAACGGTGTTCATCCACTTTGATGCTAATAACGCTTATGTAGATATTCGTTCATTTGTATTAAATATGCTACAGAATAGAGGGATAGAAAGAGGTGAAATAACAACTTCGGATTCTCATACTGTTGCTAGGCAATTTTCACAGAGAGGTTATAGCCCAATAGGTGATAAAATAACCTTAGAAACGATTTTAGAAAAGATCGATACTTTACTTGCTGAAGCAGAGAATAATTTAGACGACGTTGAGTTTTCTTATTATGATTCTAATGTCGAAAATGTTAAAATTTGGGGAAATCCAAAATATTTCGATGTAATTATGACTACTTTATTTAAATGCATAAAAGTATCTCAAGGATTATTTACTTACAGTTTAATTATCCCGGCATTATTTTCAATAATTTTGCTTATATTCTTTTACAACATTACATTTAGTGCGATTCTTTAGGCTAAGAACTCTCACTTTCTTAACATATGATCTGTATATTACAGAGATATTATATGCATATATGTAATAATTTGAGCTTTTTTTCTTTAAAAATATTCTTTTCGTAACGAAATAAGAAATGCTGAGTTCGGAAATTTCAAAATTGATGAAGGTTACATTCATAGGAAAGCCCGCAGTCGGAAAAACTACTATGTTAAGGCTTCTTTCAAAGGACTATGTTGATAAATTTTATTTCCCTACTCACGGATTTGATTTAAAGACCATTAAACTAGACGATTTTAATATACGCATTTGGGATTTCGGTGGACAAAACTCGTACCTAAAAACTTATTCCAGAGATTATCTATTAGGCTCAGATGTCCTTTTTATAGTAACTGATTCTACTCCACGTAATGTTTTAAATTCTAAAGAATTAATCAATTACGCTACGCATTTTATTGATGAAGATTGTCCAATAATTGCCATAGCAAATAAACAAGATTTAAAAAAAAATGATGGTCGAATGACTCCCGAAAGAGTAGAAGCAATTCTTCACATAAAAACATATGGTCTTACAGCAATTAACCCTACTGAAAGACTTAATTTAATGGAGATAATTAGAAAAGAATTAAACCAAATTGTAATAAGAAGGAGGTCAAAAAAAGATGAACTTTAATGAGAATGAACTTTTCGGCGCGGCTTTAATAGGTTTCGATATGATAGACGGCCCTTTCCTTAAGTGGAAAAAAGAATATGGAAGCCCTACAAATCTTATGAAATTAGATGATTTTGCTATGAATTTTTATTTAGCTTTTCGAGGAGGTAATGCTGGGAAAAAGCCAAGAGCGATTTTATACGATAAGTTTTACATTGTGGCGTTCCCAAACGACCTAGAACTATGTTGTTTATTTATGAAACCACAAGGAATTGATAGTAATATTAAGCAGCTTAACAAGATTGCAACTAGAATTATTCACGAAATGGATGTGACCGAAGTAGAGAAAGAAGTCCCAACGATATCTAACGAGGACACAATTGAAGAAATGAAAAGATTAATCGTGAACCTATTGAGCGGTGTAGAGATGCCTACTCCTGAGCTAAGGAAGTATTTTAAATTAAGTAATTCGCAGATATGGAAAGTAATGGCTGACTTAGAAAATTCTCGAAAGGTAAAACGCGCAAGGAAAGAAGGTAGAACAATATTATGGACCGCTAACTAGTTTTTTTTTCTAATTTTTATATTTTTGTTTATTAATTACCTAAGGTTATGTTTCCAATCTTTCATTTTTGTATAATATCTGCTAAACATAATGTAGCAGATATCAGGCAATTCCTTTTCTAGGTTATTTAAAGTGATATATCGAAGTATGTGATTTATTAGGAAAATTCCTAAAAATTCCATGTGATAACTACCTACTTTTTTAGAGAGTTCTACACCAGTATAAGCGATATCCAGTTTCTCTTGAGCATTGTATGTTAATTCAATGTAGATTTCCGGAAAGATTTCTTTTTTAATTCGCCACCCATTTCCTGTATTCCAGACTTTAGCTCCTAAAAAAGAAGCGAGCTGTTTCTGATCTTCATCTTTTAATAATGTAAATGGTTCCAACCGCTGTGTTAAAACCTTTTTCATCAAATCTGTTTTTGTGTTGTAAGATTTCTCAAAAGGATCTTTTTGCTTAATCATTCGTTCTATAAAATCAAAGATTATGTCAACGTAGGTAATACTATCTTCCCCGGGTACGATCATAGCCCTTTCTCCGGAAAAATAGCACTTAAATTCAGCGGTAATACCGTCCCCAAATTCATCTCCAAAATACGAATAAGCTATATGAATATTAACCTCTGGAAACATTTCTAAGGTTATTGTCCAATCTTCGTCAAAACCTAAATTTTCAATTTTAGCTCCAATATCTGCTTCGACTATCTTTTTAAGAGTTTCCATGTTGATATCAACGAAAAGTTGATATTTAGCTTTGCTGATATCTTCTAATTCCTTAACATGGGGGCCTACTACCCCAGTAGCATCAATTTGTCCTACAGTCCAATATTTCGATCCAGTAATTTTTACTCCACCTTAGAAATTGTTGTTCTAGTATTATAGAATTTATTTTTTTTTGAATTTTGCGATAAAAAATCCTTTTGTATGATGGGTTGCCGGAAACAACCTTCCTGTTCCTGGAATATGCCGGTTGTCTATATAATAGCTAGGAGAAAACCATTTTGGAAGCTCCATAGGGTTAAATTGGTTTAAAATTTTTAGAACTTGGTGTTCCCCTTCCTCGGGATAAAGGCTACACGTAGAATATACGAGGATTCCAGAGGGTTTTAATAGATTAACAGCGCTCTTAAGTAATTTTTCCTGGAGTATACTATTTTGATGTAGGAATCCCTCATTTTGTCGCCATTTAAGTTCGGGATTTGTTGAAAAGGTTCCACTTCCAGTACAAGGTGCATCTAACAATATCTTATCGAAGAAGTTGGTAAATCTGATGGGAAATTGAATGCTATCTGAATTCATTAAATTAGTGTTTAATACATTTAACTTTCTTAGAAGCGGTCTCATTGCATTTACTCGCGATTTGCTAAAGTCGTTGGCTATAATTTTTGCCTTATTTTGAGATAACTGAGCAATAATGCTAGTTTTGATTCCAGGAGCAGCACACATATCGCATATCATCTCATTTGCTTGAGGTTCTAAAAGGTGGGCTACAGCAAAAGAAGCCTTATCCTGTATAACGAGTTTGCCTTCTTTATACATTCTATTAAAAAGTATTTTCTTTTTATTTTTTAGTTCGGTATAAAAAACTTGTGTGAAGTGTGCATCTCGTTTTGCATTAATTCCATGTTCTTCTAAATCCTTCAAAATAAAATCTAATGAATCTTGTTGGTTTTTATCAAATAATAAATCATTAAGTCGAAAGAATAACGGTTTATTGCCCTTCTTACCATCCATTAGAGTTAAATTTGCTCTAATGGTTTCTACATTCATTACAGGTGCTAATTTATTAATTGAAAAAGTTGGAATTGCGATTTCTAAACTTAACTTTTCAATCTTATTTTTTCCAATTAACGCTTGTTCCCAAGAAAAGAGTTGAAGATTTTTCATATGATCTATTTCATCTGAAACGAAATTGAGTTCATTACCTACTTTTTTAACATTTTCTTTCTCCCATACGATTCGATAAATAGCAATGAGATATTTAGCAGTAGCAAGATTATTAGAAACATGTGGTCCAGTAGTAAATTTAAGTTTTCGTTTTAAAATAAAATTGATTTTATTCCAGTATCGGAGTATTTCGTAATAATAATGAACTAACTCAGCATTTCTGCGATCTTTATTAGAGAGAGTGCCAGATTTCCGCTCAAGAAATTTGATTAATAATTTAATTAAGTTATCTATGACTTTTCGATTAATACTAAACACTCTCCAATAATTTAGTTATGTATATAGCTTTTAATGATATGAATTCATAGAATGATCATATTCAATTTTATATAAATTTCAAGTGAAATAAATGTGGTTAGTATTACTGGTATGGGTTATAGTTATTTTTGTTTCAACACTTTTAATAAGTCAATACATAAAAATGCAAAAACGGGAAGATGTGGCAATCGCTTTTTATATCTTGTTCATTACAATGTCCCAGATTTTGGCAGCAAAAATTGGAGATTTTAGCATCGGGACTTATCT
>JAGXOB010000028.1:19265-24445 GCA_019894735.1 Promethearchaeota archaeon
ATTTGATCACAGCACCTGTAGCAGTTCTTATATTTCCTTTCACATTTCAAATAACTGATATGGTTAATGAGAATTTTGGGCGAAGAAAGACCCACAGAATGATATTTATAGCATTTATCACGCAAATTCTAATGGCAATTTTTATTTGGTTCAGTATTGAAATCCCTGGTTTTCCTTTTTGGAGCGCTACTGATCAAATGTTTTGGGTAAACTTTTTCGGATCAACTATCCGAATAACGATTGCTTCTTGGATATCATTTATTATAACTGAGAATTTAGATGCTATTTTATTCTCAAAATTAAAAAAACTAACCAGAGGGAAAAATCTCTGGATTAGAAACATTTTTAGTGACCTTCCAACTCTCGCTTTAGATAGTCTAATTTTTGTTAGTATAGCATTTGGAGGTTTATTAGACATTTGGCCTATAATATGGGGTCAGTTATTAACAAAATGGTTTTTTGGAATTATTGATACACCTTTCATGTATTTATCTCGGGGAATCATCAACGGAAAAATCAATATTCTGGGCAGTTTATTTGGAGAAAATGAAGAGAATAAATAATCTCGCTTTATATTCATAGCTGAATTAATTCATAAGCGATTGAACCAATTTGATTTTGCAGAGCTGATTCAAATTGCCGAATAGGGTTTAGCATTCCCATCATTGCTTTAAACTTCTCAACACCTTGTTCTAATGGTTTTGTCCATTGTCCATCTTCTTTTAGAATGGGGAGCCCAGGAGCTTCAGTTTCAGCATCAAAACAAGCTTTATCGATTGCTACAGGATCAGAAGACCCAAAAATCCCTAGATCAGGTACAACTGCCATCCCTGCATTGGGTACACAATCACACATTAGAGGTATATCCAAAGCAAAATTAATATACCGAATATTCTCAGGACCAAAAGAATTAACGACAGCTGTTGCACAATCAATAAAACGATCTAGAAATTCATTAGTTTCGTTCATTTTTGGTTTTTTGATTGCTCGTTTAATTGGACATTTCAAAAAGCACATAAAACACCCATAACAAAGCTCAGCATCTATTAAAGCCTTCTCATCTTTAATTTTTATAGCTTTTACTGGACAGGAACTAATGCACTCTTGCTTACATTGAGAAATGTCGCATTTTCTTTCATTTATTTTTAACATAGCTTCCGCGTGAGCTAGATGTTTATTATGTTTTGTTACGCATCCAATTCCAAGTTGTTTTAGTGCACCACCAAATCCTGCTTGAGGATGACCTTTAAAATGAGACACTACAAGAAGTTTATCGTAATTAAAGAGATCTTTCCCTACTGAAACCTTTTTTAACGTGATACCGTTTATATCTACAATTTCTCGTTTAATTCCATTTTCCCCATCAATAAATTTAAGTGGAGCTCCAACGATAGATTCATCATACCCATGCAATTTGGCAATTTCTTGATGCTCTGTAGCATTTTTACGATGTCCGATACAGATTGAATAATCCTCACTTATTTCAATATTTTGGAGATGATTTCCACCTCCTTGAGTTTCAATCAATGTTGGAATTCCCCCTAATGATTTAACCGCTTTGACTACTTCGTGGATATAATCATGACGTAAATATTGTGTGTTATGAGCCTCACCTACATGAACTTTAATAGCAACTTGATCTCCAGGGTTAACATTATCTAATATTTTATCTAAAATTAACCGGGTTTTTACTAATTTGTTAGTAACCATATTTTTTGAAGTGTTATTTAAGGCCGCTACCTCATTTGGTGATGCCCAGTATACTTTTGGTTCATCTGTCATTTTCTTTTTACCTTTTTAAAAAAATATCAATCTAAATATTTTCTAATTATTTAGTTTACTATTTGTTTCTATTTATAATTAATTCTAATCAAACTAAAGAGATTTTAAGGATTTAACTAGTGAGGATAAATAACCGATTACTACTGTATTTATTTGGGGAGAATTGTAAATTGATCTTCTTTAAAGCCCCAATATTTTAGTATTTCTGCGGCTTCGACCATAATATTTTCTATCAATTCATGAATGGAACAATTTTTTTTCTGATGAGTAATAGCTGCTGAGAGTACTCTAGTTCCTTTTAACTCTCGATGATATAATTGTTTGTGGTAATCTTCAGAAAGTACATCCATCTCTAACCATCTTTCCTTGGATTCTTGAGAAGCAGGACTTTCTTTCGTCGTAAGGATCGCTGAACCTAAGCAAACTCCCTCAGCACCCATACCTAATGCGGCTAAAAAACCACGCGCGTCACCGATACCGCCTGCTGCAATTATTGGTGTTTTTAACAGTCGCTTAGCTAAAGTGACATTGATTAGAGTAGTATGTTGGAAAGGATTTTTGAAACCTGAAGCTTCCATCCCTATTAATGTAATAGCGCTTGCTCCAGCTCTTTCTGCTGAGATTGCATGTCGAAGTAAAGCACATTTATGAACCCAAAAGCAACCTGCATCTATTATTCTTTCACCAAGTTGTGTTGCTTGATACGCAGAGGTAGTAAAGACTTCAACGCCTTCATCAATAGCAATTTCTAAATAGCTTAAGTAGTCTTCTTTGGTAACATTACTGAGCGGATCGAATGCTCTTACTCCTGGCGGTAAAACAGTTAAGTTAACGCCAAAAGGTTTATCTGTCATTTCTTTCATTTTTATAAGTTCTGACCTGAAATTACCGAGGTTATAATTCAAACCGGTAATGATTCCTAACCCACCCGCGTTTGAGAACGACGCGGCAAATTCAGTTCTACCTAAGCCTGCAAATGCAGCCATAATTAATGGATACTTAGTACCCGTCATTTCATTAATAGAAGTTTTCCAAATCATAATAATCAAATAAATTAAGGATCAATTTTTTGTAATTCTATTATTTTCAACTCTATTTCCTCATATTGATTAGGGTAAAAACGCTTAAAAACTCTTACCCAATCATATCCTATCAATGAACCAGCTAAAAAGACAAGTAAATAACCAAGATTGATTGTATCCTCAGAACTAAGCACATCTTTAGGGATGAATTTTGTGCCATATATTACCATACTAAATGAAATTCCGGTCAATATTGCCCCTAATGGAAAGATATATAGCTTTGAGAGTCTAAAAAAGGAAATATTATCGTGATTCATTGAATTGAAGATTGAACTGTTTTCCTTAGCTTTTTTCGGGGAAGGGGGTATTTTTTTTACAAATCTAAAGCTGATTATATCTTTGAAATCTCTTAGAATAAAGAAACCACCAAAAAATAAGAAAAAATACAGAAGGATCATTATTATTGCTAAATATACCTTAAATTCCTTCAAAAAAATATCAAACTGGATTAGGTATGTACGGAATGTAAAAAACAGGACACCTAATCCGACTAAGATTATTCCAAATAATCCCTCGTGCAAATGGTATTTGCCAATAAAGTTTCCTTCAAATTTTGATGTAAATTTCTTAATGTAGTAAACGATCAAAATCAATAAACCTGGAGCGACGATAGAAGTTGAGATAAACAATATAATTTCTAAAAAATCATCACTCGTATTTGAAAGTAAATTTAAATCAAGGATAGAATCGAAATGAGAGATATTCCATGCAACTATTCCAAATATAATAAGGATAAGGTACAATTTTTTAAAAACGCTGATTTTGATAATAAGTACTAAAATAAAAAAGTAAATATTCAACAAGATAAGTGATGTGGCTCGAATGAGAGTTAACTTATAGGAATACCATACAAATAATTGCTTATTAAGTAAATAATCTACTATAGAGGAGTAAACAATGAGTGAGAAAGTAAAGATAATTACGATCTTAGTTAGAATCGAATAACTTCTTTTCATTAAATTTTATAAAATAAAATATTATTTATACTGAATCAGTTTTAGGTTTGAATCTTATAAATTTAGAAGCGTTATAAAATGAGTTATAATTTTAAAAGTTTCATAGCATTTTTATATAAAATAGCTTCCTTAAATCCGTCTGAAATCGGTAAGTTTAACGCAGCAGGTACAATTTTATTCCAATGTTCTAATGGATGATCAGATGCAAATAATACTTTATCTTCTGCATTGTATTTAGAAAATGCCTCAAAAGGAAACCACTGGTACAGGTCAGAATATGTAGAAATATCAATATAGACATTTGGGTGTCTGATAACTACGCCCCAGGCATCCCAAAACCATGGAACTCCCATGTGCCCCATTATGATTGTTAGATCTTGATGTCTAGAGGCCAAAGCGTCTACTAGCATAGGATGACCGTATTTTGTAATTGAACCTATTATTGAAACTAAATGTGATGTGTGAGTCCAAAGAGGAACATTAAAATCTATTATTTTTTTCCATAAGGGGTCATATTTCTTATCAGAAATATCAAACTTTTGCGCTGGAGGTACAAGTTTGACGCCTTTAAGTCCTAGCGATGTTATAGCATATTCAAGCTGATCTATCGCATCTGGTGCTGGAACATCAATACACGCAAATCCAATAAATTTCTCTGGATATTTCTTAACAAAATCAGCAATATTATCATTTGTTACTATACATACTCCGTAAGCTGTCGTAAGGTTATATGAAACAATCACAGCTTTATCAATATTGTATTTTTCCATCTGAGTAACATAATCATCAATAGATATTTTTGACAAGAGAACTTCATAGAATTTAAACATTGCTCTACGACCTTTTTTATTATTACCAAGTAGAGCATCAGCTACAAAATTAAGATCATCACCCCAATCAGCCTCTTTACAAAAAGGATGCACATGCATATCAATAATCAATCTAATATCTCACCAATTTCTTTAAGATTTGAACAAAAATAAGAATAATTTAAAATTAAGAATTAGATACTTTATAAAAAATTATCGATCGTTCTTTGAGTTTTAATGAAATTTATTAATTTACTGCTCTGTTTCCAATATTTGTAGCTTACCATGAATCCTTCCGCCATTTTTTTTGTTGAATCGTTGAAATTGTCGAGAATTAGAGGGTTACCTAGTTCCATCGCATTTTTTACCGTTTCTCTGATAACCCAAACACCTAAAGGAACCACATAACCTCCTTGTACTTCCCGAAAGATTAGAACGCTTGCTTGTCTGCCGATTTTATACAAATATTCGCAGACTTCTTTTCGAGCAGCATAGTAGGCACCGGTGATGTTACTCGCATAATTTTTTCTACCTTTGTAAAATTCAAAATC
>JAGXOB010000289.1 GCA_019894735.1 Promethearchaeota archaeon
ATAAAGAAGTAAGGTATTATTAATAATATGAGGGGAATGCCATTAAGCAAGATTAATGCTACAATTTCAATAACGTCCATTTCTATTCTCAAACCTTTTTAGGTAAATTGAAATTATTTTTTAATATTAGTATGCAAATATAAATATAAGAGTTTAGTTATTATATTTCAATTTTTGACATGACGATGAAAAATCTAATCGGATTAATAATTGACGATGATTTCGCTTCTAAACACATCCCTCCATATCCAAAACCGTCTTTTATATCCTTTGAACATCCATCTAGGATAGAAGCGATTCTAAACCATTTAGAAAGAATTAACATTTTGAATAATGACCGTATCGTAAAAGTAAAGCCGAGAGAAATATCTCAGGATATTTTAGAATTGGCTCATTCAAAATACCACATTGAAGCGATTCAGAAGATTTCTAATATGGGAGGTGGTTTACTCGAAGAAGAAGTGTTCCTAACGGAGGATACTTACGATCTAGCCAAAAAAGCTATTGGAGGAGCTATAGATGCTATTGAAGGTGTAATAAATAATCAGTTTTCTCAGTCTTTTGCTTTAATTAGGCCTCCAGGACACCACGCATTTAGGGAAAAAGCGTCAGGTCTCTGTATATTCAACAATATTGCAAACGCAATTCTTTATTTACGAAAACAATTGAATTTTCACCAGAAAATAGCAATAGTTGATATAGATGACCATTTTGGTGATGGTTTAGCTCGGTATTTCTACGACGATCCTACCGTTCTTTATTTTTCCATACACGAATTCGACTTCACTGAAGGAGATTTAGGGATGGTTGACGAACTTGGGATCGATGAAGGTATTGGTAAAAATATTAATTTTCCCGTGCCAGAAGGAATAACTAATGAAGATTTTTACTATTGTCTTGACTTATTAGATCCGATACTCAAAGAATTCCAACCCGCTCTTATCGTTGTAGCCGCGGGATTTGATATGTATTACGCGGATCCTATTGGTAATTGTTCTTTAACCAGTATTGCTTATAACCAATTTGCGGATCGAATTTTAAAAATTGCCGAAAGCGTATGTGAAGGTAAAATTGCTTTCATATTAGAGGGAGGATATGATGTAATTGGCTTGCCATATTGTATTGAAGCTGTAGTAAAAGCTTTACTAAGGGAAAAGTACGATCCTCCTGAATTTGAGACAAATTTATCATTCTTGAAGGATTCTAAGAGGAGGGAGATAGATAAAGTTAAAACCATTCTTAAAAGTTTGCTAAACCCTTACTGGGACAATATCTAACTTTAAAATAAAAATTAAAAAAAATTTAAACTAGTTTTTGTAGTTTTAATGCGTAAGTTTGTACGGTGAATAAGGCGTCTCGAGGCCCAATTTGAGGATTGATGTAACAAACTAACGCGCCTGTTCCACCTATGGGAATTGGTGATATAATGATGTGTCCTTTTCCTGTTATATTTGTGCCTATCTTTCGTTCTTCAGTATTTTCAACCATCATATATTTAATTCCTTGAATTGTTATATTTGACATTCCTTTTTGTCCTAGAGCTAGTTGGGTACCAAGTAATTCGTTAATCTTTCCTAAATCGGTGGAAAGATTCCAGTTCTGAGTTTGTGTAATGAGAACTCCAGATTTACTAATAATAGCGACGCCATAAATATTTTGTTCTTCAGAGAGTAACTCATCAATAATGGATTCAATTTCTGCTGACATTATTACCAAAATTTTTATTATGATTTTATTATATACAATACAAAAAAGAATTTATATAAAAAATTAATTTTTATTAAACGGTGAAATTTGTGGCTTTTAGATTGTTTAGGAAATCAGTATTAATGGTATTACGAGAGAAGAAACAATTTACGGTATTCTGTTTAATGTACACCATTTTAATATTTTGGACGAGCTATTCAATTGAATTAGTTATAGCTCAACCGGGTTTGGGTTTTGCGAGTACAAGTTTTTTTATGGCTCTCGGAGTAGGAATATTTTTATCTTTATTATATTCTTGGATCATAGTAAGACGCAATTCGAAAACTATTGCTACGCTGAAATGCATCGGTTGGACGAACAGAGATCTTAACTCACTAATATCTGGATTCATATTATTTACAACAATTATGGGCTTTTTCATAGTTATTGAAGTCCTATTTCATTATGCAGCTATTGTTACTTATTTACAAGCGGCGGAGAGCATTGCAAAGATACCTTTAGTAAGTCTTTTACCGGTTTTTACGACTTTTTTAATTTTTCTTGCTTTCCAAATTTTAGCGATTTTAGTTGCTAATCGAAAAGTTTTGAAGGTTAGACCAATGATTGCATTAAAAAGAGTAGGTGACTAAGGAGGGAAGAATATGCCAGTAGATAAAGACACTATGATTGAAGCCATTGATGTTAATAAGGAATATAGGCGTGCTGGTGCAATTATTAGAGCTTTAGGTGATATTAACCTAACAATTAAATCAGGAGAATTCGTACTAGTCCAAGGTCCGACAGGATGCGGGAAAAGCACCCT
>JAGXOB010000290.1 GCA_019894735.1 Promethearchaeota archaeon
ATCCCATTTTTTTGTATATATCTTCTCCTTAGATTATACTTTAACCCTTAAATCCAGAAAATATTATTCCATTTTCGCTACTGATATTGTTTATAGTTTGATGATATACATTCAGATTTACTAACAATAATGTATTTGAAATTGATTTATAAGAAAAATAGATATGTTAGAATTGATATTCTGATATTTGGATAACTTTTTGAGGTTTTCGATTGACAAAATATCGATGCACAATATGTAATTATGTTTATGATGAAGATAATGAACTTAAGCCTTTTTCTGATTTACCTACAGAATGGGTATGTCCAGTGTGTGGATCCGCTAAAACAGAGTTTATAATGCTTACTAAAAAATCCAAATTAACAACTAAAGATCATACAGTTTCGGATGTTCTAATAGAACAACTAGCAGAGTGGGGTGTAAAATATGTTTTTGGAATTCCAGGTACTTCAACACTTGGAATTGTAGACGCTATTAGAAAAAGTAACAAAATTAAATTTTTTCAAGTAAGACATGAACAGGTTGCAGCTTTTATGGCCTCAGCATATGGTAAACTTACTGGAAACGTTGCTGCGTGTCTTGGAGTTTCTGGACCTGGTGCTACCAATCTTGCTACAGGATTATATGATGCAAACCTAGATAAATCACCGGTTCTAGCAATTACAGGATTGGTAGCTCGACAACTGATGGGTCCAGGTTCAATTCAAGAGATTGATCAATACTCATTTTTTGAACCAATTTGCGTGTTTAATAAAATTCTAATGGCTAAGAATCAAACTACAATCTTAGCAACGTTGGCTGTAAAGCATTCCCTTTTGGATCGTGGTGTATCGCATCTTGGTGTTCCAAGAGATGTCCAAAAGATTCCCTATGAAACAAAAATTCTCCCTCTAGAAGGTAGAATTACAAATTTGGCCTTTAGATCAAAAGATTCACTAATAATAAAAGCTGCACACATAATTAACGAATCCAAAAGACCTGTTATAATCGCTGGATTTGGTGCAATATCACAGGGGATAAATGTACTCACATTAGCTGAAAAAATTTCTGCGCCAATAATAACGACTTTTAGAGCAAAAGGAATTCTTGATGCCGATGAACCTCTATATGTAGGTAGTCACGGGACAATCGCTTCAACTGCTGCGGCTGAACTTGTTAGGAAAGCTGATTTATTAATTGTAATTGGAGCCTCTTACTCTGATCAAACAAGGATTCCAGAAAAGAAAACAATTCAAATAGATATTAATATGAATATGATTGCGAAAAATTACCCTGTTGCTGTTGGTTTAATTGGAAACAGTGCAATAATAGTGCCAAGATTGACGGAAAGAGTCCAAAATAGCCATAATTCTTCATATTTAAATGAAATTAAACAATTAAAAAACAGTTGGCTGCAATTAATAGCTAAAGAAGCTGATTCTTCCTCAAGTCCAATTAGAGCTCAGTACATAATGAAAGTTCTTAGCGAAAAAATTCCTGATAATGCTGTAATTTCACTAGATGTAGGCGAAAACGCCTGGTGGTTTGGACGTAACTTCCAGATGAAATCAACACAGAAAATGATTATGAGTGGGTATTTAGCTTCCATGGGGTTTGGTTTGCCTGGTGCATTAGCTGCTTCAATTGCATATCCAGATAGGATGAGCGTTTGCATAAGTGGTGATGGTGGTTTTTCAATGGTTATGAATGATTTCTTGACTGCGATGAAATACGCTTTGCCCATTAAGGTCTTTGTTCTAAATAATCAAAGTTTAGGAATGATTATGCAAGAACAAAAAGTTGAAGGTTACCAAAATTGGCAGACAAATCTATATAATTTTGATTTTGCCAAATTTGCGGAAAATTCTGGCGGATTAGGAATCAAAGTATTAAACCCTGGAGAGCTTGAAGAAGCAATTGACAAATGTTTTTCGACAAAAACTGCGACGATAGTTGATGTTAATACTGATCCGAAGCGATTTTAAAGAATTTATTCTATTTTTTCTTTTTTTTTACCTTTATTTTAGACTATATGTTTATTCTTAATTAACCAGGGGAAGTTTATATTTAAACTAAGAATTTAGTGCAGTTTGTGAATTGGTTTTGGACTCTACTTGCTTAAAAAAATGGAGTAGAGTCTGTTAATCTACTTTTTTACTCTTTAAATTAAAATCTATAAAAAAACATTAATTTTTTCCTACCTTTCTAACATGAACTGTTTTTGATCACTAATTTTTTTTGGAATCTTATCTAATAGCATTTGATCCTCAATTTTTTTGTTTAGCACTATAGGTTTAAGTTTATTTGCAAGCTCCAGAGCTGTTTTTAATTTGGTATTTCTTTCAGCATAAATTTCTAAAAGTGTTCCATTTTTCTTTACAGATTCACCCAGTTTTTTTATAAGTATTAACCCTGCACCTTTGGCTTTGGGTGCACCAGCCGCTTTTGCAATCCGAACAATACTTTCATTATTGATCCGAGAAATTATGCCTGATTTAGTAGCTTTTATTGAACCTATTTTATCGCCTAA
>JAGXOB010000291.1 GCA_019894735.1 Promethearchaeota archaeon
GAGATTATTCCTAATAGTCCCAACATAACAGGAAAAGTGCTGTCACCCAAAAAGTTCCCGCATCAGTAAAATCGCTGCTACTACTATGAAGATTATTCCTGTAAAAAACCTGATTTTATTGACCATATTTGTTCACCAACTTATTGTCTTATCGCATCTTCTATTATTTGCTTATAACGAAAACAATCCAATACATGATCATTTACAAGTCCAACAGCTTGCATGAACGCATAACAAATCGTTGGACCAACAAATTTGAAACCTCTTCTTTTCATTTCTTTACTCATTTCTACAGATTCTTTAGTTTGGCTTGGAAGATAAGTCAAATCCTTAAACTTGTTGTAAATTGTTTTTCCTCCAACAAAACTCCAAATAAAGTCACTAAAAGAACCAAATTCTTTTTGAATCTCTAAAACCCGACAAGCATTATTTATCGAGGACCTAATTTTTAGCTTATTACGAATTATCTTTGCATTACCAAGAAGTCTATTTACTTCCTCATCAGAGTAAGTTGCAACAATTTTAGGTTCAAAATTATCAAAAGCTACTCTGAAAGAGTCTCTCCTATTCAGAATTAGTTCCCACGTTAATCCTGCCTGAAAAGACTCAAGAACCAAGAATTCAAAAAGTTTCCTGTCACCATAAACTGGAACACCCCACTCCTCATCATGATATTTGATGTAAAGTGGATTACTAGTTTTCCAACATCTTACTAAAATTTTCTTCATTATAGAATATCTACATAATTCATGATTTAAACATAATATTTAATAATTTTATAATTTAGGCCAACCAACTGAAGAAAGTGTAATACATTTAAGTTCTTGGAGGTCTATTAGCTTCAACACAAATGTCAGACTGCTACATCTGCAATTCGAAAGTTACGGGTAATAGTTCAACAATAAAATGCGAAAACGACATGTTTTTAACGATTTGTCCTTTATGCCATCAGAATATTTGTCAAGAAAATATTTTTTTTAATGTTGATGTCATGATAGTACCTGTCACCGAGTTTTCGTTTGAAAAAATAAAAAACGAAAAGAAATATGTCTGTCCTACTAGTTTCATAAAAAAATTCAGACCAAAACTTATTGCCTTTTATAGAGATGGCAAAATCGGAGCAATAACCAGTATTGCCAAGGTAAACAAGATACAATTAAACGTAAGACCGTCTGAAATAGGCATTTTCTTGGTAGATCTAAGTAACAGTTGGAAAAACAGCAATTTTTTTACGATTTTTCTTCTGGATGAAGTTTTAGATCTTAAAGAAAAAATTGTAAGAAACAAAGCAGCTGCAATCCAAAACAGTGTATATAAGAAATTTAAAACTTTTATCAAAGCAAAAGAATTAGCGGATTTATATTCAAAGAGAAAACATTAGATCGGTGCGATCTCTGGAATCTGGTGAGTGTCTGTAAAGTTTTCTTCATAGACCTTAATTGCTGGTCTGTATATCTCGCTGGAGAAAACAAAAGCGATATCTGACCTAAACGCTTTCTTAAATCTAAGTTTTAATCCGCCAATCCCGGCAAAAAAATCGATTACTCTATACTTTAACCTTGCTAGAAACAAATAATTTAGTCCCAGTTTTCATAACGGTTTTTCCCTGCCAACGATTTAGTAACATAATAGTTCATTAATTTTAAACCTACGCTTTTTTTCAATTTCACTCATCCAAAATATTCTTCTCGAGTTATCATTTCTCTTATTTTAGTTCTGCTTTAGAGCGTATTTTCCCTTTTTCAGTTAGGACCTTGTCTTTTCTCATATTTTGAGAGACCCAATTGATTTTCTGCTCTTGCTTTTTGGATTTTGGAGGTAAACTTGATTACCATGGTTTTAAATCTGATAAAGATTAAGCGAACAGATGGTCAAAGACGCTTTTTCAGCATTATTGGAATAAAACCTCATAGAAAAATCAAAGCAATTACGGAGTTAAGTTCATATTTTAGCATAACGTTGTTATTGAAGAAATGAAAACTAAGGCACTAGTCCTTTTGTCAGGTGGACTCGATAGCATTCTTGCAACAAAAATAATTCTAAACCAAGGAATAGAAGTTGAGGCAATAAATTTTACTAGCCCTTTTTGTTTATGCGGAAAAGGCGGATGTGGAGCTCACAAGTTTGCTGAGGAACTAAATATCCCTCTCAAAACAATCCGAGTTGGAAATGAATACCTAAAACTACTAAGAAATCCAAAACACGGATATGGAAAAAACTTTAATCCATGTCTTGACTGCAGAATATTTATGTTTAAACAAGCTAAGGACTATGCAAAGGAAATTGGGGCATCTTTTGTTTTTACTGGCGAGGTTCTTGGTGAAAGACCTATGTCTCAACACAAAAAAGCAATGTATTTAATTGAACAAGAATCTGGTTTGAAAGATATGATACTAAGACCTTTGTCTGCAAAACTTTTACCAGAGACTCCTATGGAAAAAAAAGGATTAGTTGACAGATCAAAATTATTAGCTATCTCAGGAAG
>JAGXOB010000292.1 GCA_019894735.1 Promethearchaeota archaeon
CATTTCATCATCTCTAAATATGCTTCTATTCGGGTTGATAATTGACCTCTATTTGCTCGAGAATAATCTCTCTCTAAATTTAGAACTTGTATTCCTTTTTCTTGCAACTTATCTTTTAAGAAAGAGGACATTAAAGATATGTGGTCACAAAATTTAATGATATGGTTGATTACACCTAATTTTTTACCTTTTATCTTTGTATAATTTTGATAATAGTTTTCGATTTGAGCTACTTTGTATTCGAGAAAATTAGGTACTGAATGGTCCCCATATACATTGTTCTTAAATTTCAGAACTAGTAAATCTAAAGGCTCTTTTTCTGATGTAAAACTATTGTCGTCTATAATTTGGGAATAGTAATGATTCCCGATCCATGTATCGAAAAAAATTATGTTTCCTCCCCCTTCCTCAATCAAGTCAACCATGTTGTCATTAATAAAAATCGAGCAACCAGTGATTAGAATGTCTTTAGATTTCTCAGATATAGGGAGTGGTTTTTCTTTAACAATTTGAATAAACTTCTCTAAGTTTGGTTGAAAATCTGGACCATACAGCATAGCTTCATGTATCACATTCAATTTTTTCGAGCCTAAAATCTCTAATTCATTAATTTCTAATAATTTTTTTTTAAAATTATTGTATTTTTTTATACTCTCAAATAGCTCCTCGTTTACTATCTCTCTTCCTCTAATATCTTCAAGTTTGCTCTTCAAATTTAACAATTCTAATTTAAAATACTTCAAACTGCTTTCATTTTTTGTATAAGGGACATAAAAATTTAACCGAGGGATATTGAAATATTTGGAAATAATTTCTGATACACAAACATCTGAAACGCAGTGATTTGAAACGATAAAGTAATCTACTAGTTCTAAGAAACTAAAATCATTAGGTTTTGTTGAAAATAACCCTATACAGGACTGAGCAAACGCACATGTGGATGGGGGTAAAAAATCATGGCTCGCGTCCATCAAATCGTCATTCCCTCCAAACATCAACCTAAGAGGAAAGAATCCAGCAGCATCAAGAAGCTCTTCGGGGATATTATCGTGAGCTAAATATGCAACAATTTTAATCCCTTCTAACTTTTTTTCCTTAAGAAACAAAGAGAAATCAGAGAGTAAACTTAAATCATCCATAATCAAAAATTCGGCGGTTTAACTGTATTTATCAGAAAAAGGTTAATTCTTTTTAAAAGTTTACCGACTTAAAATATAGATAATAATATTAAATTAAGCGAGATCTAATATTTCAGTTAGAATAGTTTTCTTGAGCGATTAAAGCGGCACCAATAGCCCCCGTTAATTGAGGGAATTCGGGGGTTTCAACTCCATAGCCAAGCTCTTCTTCTAAATACTGTTTCACTGCTGGATTTTTAGCAACTCCGCCACAAAATACTAATTTTGGACCAACTCCAATGCGTTTTGCCATTCCAGCAACTCTTCTCGCGATTGATCTGTGAATCCCACTTGCGATTTCTTCTTTGGAAGCGCCTCTTGCAAAAAGACTAATTACTTCGCTTTCAGCGAAAACTGTACAAGTGGAACTAATTGAAGCAGATTTATTAGATTTTAAAGCTAAATTTCCAAATTGGTCAATTGGGACCTCCAAAGCGTGAGCCATAACTTCTAAGAACCTACCCGTCCCTGCTGCGCATTTATCATTCATTTGAAAATCAACTACATTCCCCGTTTTCGTAGATATTACAATTGCTTTACTATCTTGACCTCCAATATCTATAACTGAGTGAACATCTGGAAAGAAATATTGCGTACCTTTTGCGTGGGCAGTAATCTCAGTTACGCGGTCATTTGCTATGTCTATAGTGTTCCTTCCATAGCCAGTGCTCATTAAAAACACTTCATCTTTGTTTAAATTATTCTTTTTTAATATATCATTAAACAAATTATGACCTATTCTTTTGAAATCATATGTGGATCTTTCTGTTCGGTAATCAATTAATTTCCCCTCGCTTATAAGTGCAATCTTTGTTGCTAAAGAACCTATATCAATTCCTATGAAAGTTTTCAATTTAAATCAGTTAAATATTTTAATTTTTGTAGAGAAATTTTCTAAAAAATTTTAATTTATCGATAATATCAAATTTTATCTTAGTGTAACAACAGAATAGATATTACCATAGTTATCCCAAAAGCAGCTAACATTTGAAGAATGTTTTTTAATATTGACTCTTGCGAAATAAAACCTATAAAACTACCGAGTAGAACAATACAAACAAAGATTATTAAAAAAGATTGAATAAAAGTGAAAATACTCGCTTTTTCTGTTAAAAAGAAAGGAATAAGAGGAATTGTTCCTCCTAAAAAAGGAGCACCGCCATTTACAAGTGAGACAATTATAGATGCGAATCTTTCTGCTTTCTCCTGTATTGTTTTTACTTTTTTCTTCTGAATTCTTGGGTTTTTTATTCCTTTCTTTTTAACAGAAAAAGCGAGTATTTTCACTTTTATTCAATCTTTTT
>JAGXOB010000293.1:0-2158 GCA_019894735.1 Promethearchaeota archaeon
CCAATGGTTCGAAGTTCCTTATGGAACAGCTATTTCAGGAAACTATACTTTTATCTTTTCTGTCATAACTGCTTTAAATGTGAATGTATACATTAAAATTCATTTCGATAGAGAGGATAAATGTTTGTACGATATCATGGCTCCCGGCGAAATTAACAACATGGAACTCTACCGAGTAAATAAATTCTCCGATGGAACGCTAATGGAACACAATGTAATGCTCAAAACGGATGTTTCTTACAAATTTTACATCGGAAGAGTTTCAGCAATAGGAGGAAGTCCAATAGATGGAGAAGTGGCTGTTGACTACGATTTAACAGACCCACAAGACGTAAAGTTCATCATCTACCAAAACAAAACGGCTGAAACTGTTGGATCGGTCATCCACTTTAATTTCGGAACTGCAATTGGAGGGATTTACGCAGTTAAAATTAAGATTTATTGTCGCGTAGATGTAGTAAACATGGCTTACGCAATTTCGGAGGATCATTCGATAAGTACTATTAATAACGGAACGACACCTGACCCAACACCAAGCAATGGCACTATTAGGGGGGTTTTTTACATGCCTATGGAGTGGACAATTGGTTTTGGTGTATGTGCTGGTGGAATTTTGGGAGTATTGGTCATTTTTGGAAGCGTTCGTAGAAAAAGAACTTCAGTAAGCTTAAGAAATAACTAGAAAATATCATTTTTTTTCCTTTTTTTCGACTAATATTCGACACTTTTCACTTTTATTCAATAGAATTAACAGCTTAAAAATCTCTAATTCAAAATACCCTACTCGCTTATTTTCGAGAAATAAAATTTATTATATATGGAACAACCTGACTCGTTTTACGACTGGGAGCAAAATTTTAGGAAAAAATCAAAGAAAAAGACACCTGAACCTAAAGAAGCTCGAATTCTCAACTCGATCGATATTCCTTACGATTTTTTCAAAAGCTACTTGAAGCTCTGGAAATCAGAAAACTTGAGAAAAGTGGAGTAATATTAGTAACTTTTTAAAATAATAGTCAAAAATTTATCAAAAGAATATTGATAATTAAAGAAGGCCCCCTATTTTTAATTCTCTCCTTCAATAATTTCATTGGAAATAAAAATATCTTGACATGAGAGACTATTTATCTAGAGTATTTAAAAGTACTAGGACTGATTTTTTACAAAAATTCCAAATTGAGTTGTTTGATTTATAAGATAGTTGGAAAAAAAAAGAAGTAGTTAGTATAATACTAAATTTACGAGAAAAAAAAGAATATCAGCATTTTACGGATTCTGAATTTTTAGATATTGTAGAAGCAACTTACAAAATGAATCCTCAGTTTTTTATGGAACATATTTTCCCTCTTTTATGGAATATAAGTAAACCATCCATTACACCAATAAAAAAGGATATAATTGAACTCATTAAGAAATTAAACAAAGAAACTGGTGAGTGAATCTCACGGTTTAGAAATGAAAACAAAAAGAACAATTTAAAAAAAAAAGTAAATTTTAAGCGTTCAGAAGAGTTCTTGCGTTCATTTGCCATTCATTAATCATTTTAGAAGAGATTCCGCTAATCTTAGAGGCAAATGTCTCAGGGTCGGTATTTAGTAAGTCTTCGACAGACACAATGCCGTTTTTTGCGAGGTTTTTTGCGGTGCCATCACCGATCCCTTTCACATCTATTAATGTATATTCCTCTGAATCAGTCGCATCAGTGGTAATTCCATCTTCTTGAACTTCGCCTTCTTCTTCGAATAACGTTTCCACTTCGAAATCTAACCCTTTTGTTTCGGGAACATCTCCTTTCTCAGTATCAGCAATTCCTACGCTTGTAATATAAAACTCCGCCTCTTCAGGAGGTAAGTCAGGAGCGTCCACAATTACTGCTCTACGCTTCAGCGAGTTGTTGGAAGAAAATCCCTTTGTTTTGAACATCACTCGGAAATGACAACCGTGTGCCACTATGTTTCCACCTATAGCATCGTTCGCTGAGAACATACCCATCATCTTAGTCGAGACTTGGTTGGTTAGAAGAATTGCGCAATTGTAAGTTTCGGCAATTCGGGAAAGCCCGTGGATCATGTTATTGAGAACGCCTTGACGGCGAGCCAACATACCGATCCCGACATATTCAACCCGCATCAAAGCCATTAAGCTGTCTACTACGATG
>JAGXOB010000293.1:2168-2457 GCA_019894735.1 Promethearchaeota archaeon
TACGATGAGACGCACGTTCCTAGTTTTACATAAAGTTTCTGCTTTTTGAATCATTTGAGATTGGTGGTCAGAAGAATAAATTCTAGCATGGAATATCTGTGAAAGAACTTTTTTCGGATCAAGCTCGAACCTTTTGGCGATTCTCTTAATTTTCTCTTTTGAGAAAGTGTTCTCGGTGTCAATGTAAGCTACAGCTGAACCTAACCCACCCTGTTTTCTTGGAAGCTGGATTGTCACAGCAATTGTATGAGCTAAATTGGTTTTTCCGCTCTTAAACGGACCGTATACC
>JAGXOB010000294.1 GCA_019894735.1 Promethearchaeota archaeon
TTTTTTTAATTCTGCCATTATAACACTCCTATTTTTTTATTGATTATCTAGATTTTTTTAATTTACTAAAAAAATCGTTGATCAATAGATTATTTACTGCTTAAATCTGAAATGTATTGACAGAATTTTTTTTATCTGATTTCTAATTTAGATCAAAAAAAAGAATAATGTTAAAATCAACTAATCGATTTTACACTCTTCTAAGTTTTTAAATTCTTCAATTGATTGCTTTAATGTGATTACATCACCAATATGTTTTATCACATTTATAGGCAAACAAACTGTTAACGACATTAATCTTGATTTTCTAAATCCTAACTCTTTTGAAGCCTCTCTGGTTAATTTAATATCTAGGTTAGTAATTTTCCAATTATCTATGTTGAAGTGAGCACCATCGATTTCTCCTAAAGTATATGCGTCAGCTGTTATGACTTTCATTCCATTCATTTTTTTAACTTTCAAAATTAAATCATCTACATTCACATTAACTAATTAATATTTGAGGGTTCCCAATTTCTTAAGTAATTATTTTATGTTTGGCTTTGACTATTTTTTGTTCTCTTTAAGAATTGTATTATTTTCATGATGATACTTTAAAAGAAGAAGGTAAACCGTTTTAAACAGCATAATACTATGAATAAAATGTTTAAATTCTCTGAAAAAGGGAAACTTGTAAATGAACTTCTGTTTATTGGATTGGTTAGAATGAAATTACGTTTGCATATTTCAAGAAATGAAGATTTGAAGGATTATTCTCGAGGACAATATTTTCGATTTGCAGTAATTGATTTGGATAAAGCTAAGCAATATCCCGCGAATTTTGTTTGTATGCTTCCCAAAAAACCAACAAATAATGATGCGCCACATAATATTTTTTCTAAAATATATGGAAAAGATAGTACAAAGGTTGCAAAACAACTTTTAACAAAAGGTCTTGATTCAGCAAATGACTTAGAAACAAAAAAGGCGATTACAGACAGATTAAAACTGCTTGAACCTAAATCACCTATTCAAGCTAAATGCTGCAGATGTGGGAAAACTTTTACACCTATAGGGATGCGTTATAGAAGACAAAAAGTATGCTCTGACTGTAAACAAAAGATGTACTCAAGTCAATAGAACTTAAACTGTTTTCTAATTTTTTTATAGGTCGATTATTCAAGATGAACAATATTTTGAATAACGTTCATGAATATACCTAGGATTAGAAATTAACAATTTTATTTCTATTTATTATTTGCAATTATCTGATGTTTGACTATTTAAATTCGTCAATAATTGTCTCATTTAAACCACTTAATCTGAACTCATTTTGTTTATGATTCTTACATTTTGGTTTTGAACACATCGGTGTAATTAACCCTCTTTTTTCAGTATCTGTACCACATTTCATGCATTTCCAGATCCTTTTTGCATCCCATATGTAGACTCGAATTCCTTCATTTACATAAAACGGCGCAAAACGTTCATACTCTTTTGGAATAAGTACTCTTGTGTCAGGAAACCTACATTTAATTTTTTTTAATTGTCTTAACGATTTTTTAAAATCCCACTGAACATCATTTTCTATTTCAAGTGCAATATATTGTTCAGGATTTTGGGCTAAACCGCCATTGGTTTCAACATTACTATTTTCTGAGTTTATCTTAACTAAGATATCTGGAGTTATCTTTACTATATCAAGTTCTATATTCTTACCAGTTCCCAATTTTTGGGTATAAGCAGTAGATTTCTCTATTTTGTAAGCAATTTTTTTCTTGCCTACAATATCTATTATTGGAGCATCATCGCCAGTTTCTCCATTAGATTTTGGCTTAATAATTTCATATAAAAGTTCATCACTTATTGTCATTGTAAATCCATTTAAGTATTCAATTATCTAAATTATAACCTTTTTTTTAATAGGTAATTATTGCTTTTTTTTCTTCAGTTATAATTGAATTTTATTTAAAGAACTGAATTAGGTAAAAAAATTACATAAAAAGTGGCATCTTTACTCTATTGTTTTGATTGATAATCTCTTTTATTTAAAATCCGATCTTTAGCTACTTTCTTGTATGGATTTTCGCCTTTTTCATTTAAAATTTTTACCCCTTCCTCTAAGAAATGGTTAATTCCTCTCCCCATTTTTTTTCAGAGATACAAAATAACTCTTATTGTCAAACTAAAAATTATTATATATCCTCCTAACAGGTAGGTTATCTTTTTATTGAATTAATTACATTTATCAAAATATGCCCAGTAGAGAGCAAAGAATACTATATGCTGTACTTTTGAATATGTTTCTTACAATTCTGGAAGTAATTGGAGGATTCTGGACAAATAGTTTAGCAATTTTATCCAGACGCATTACATGATTTTGGGGATAGTGTAGCTTTGGGAAGTTCATGGATACTCGAACGAAAAACAAGAAAAATTCCCGATAAAGTGAGAACATATGGATATCAAAGA
>JAGXOB010000295.1 GCA_019894735.1 Promethearchaeota archaeon
CTATACAGGCAGATATTTCAGAGAAGAAGAACAAGAAAAAAAGAAAAAAATAAACATCTGATAATTGAGGATGCTAGGATGAGAACTGAGTTTTTAACAATTTTTTGGAGAGACATGCTTAAATTCTTTCGAATAAAAGCTATGCTTTTCACTTCACTAATTCAGCCAGCCCTCTGGTTAGCATTATATGGAATCTCAATGTCTAGTAATTTTGATCGTATAATTCCAGAAATCCCAATTAGTCAAGGAGTTACTCCAGTAAATTATTTGACATTCATGGCAGCCGGAGTGATATCATTGACAATTCTGTTTACCTGTTTATACAGTGGAATAACTCTTCAATTTGACAAAGAATTTGGATTAATGAAAGAGATGCTTGCCTCACCGCTTCCACGTTCCCATATATTAATAGGATTGAGTTTGAGTGGAATTGCAAAATCTTTGATTCAAACTTTGATTATAATAGTCTTTGGATATGTCTTGGGTGTTAGATTTTTTAATACTTTTTCATTAATGGAAACAGTTGTTTCAGTTTTAGGAATTTTATTATTTATTTTATTGTTTGCTATTGGATTGCTTTTCTTGTCGAGTACAATAGCTTTAAGACTAAAAACCCATGAAGGTCTTCAGGGAGTAATAACTCTTCTTTCACTCCCATTGTTTTTTGCAAGCAATGCTCTTTATCCCATAACTTCACTACCTTGGGCAATAAAGATTATTAGTTATGGAAATCCAGTTTCATACTTCATACAAGGCTTGCGATATTTTACCCTGGGATCCAATTTTTATTCTTTTGGAAACTATTATCAATACAGCTCTTTTGATGTTTTATTTGCCCTATTATTTCTTCTTGGATTTGCCATTATTACTTATTTGTTTGCTCTAAGAACTATAAAGAAAGTGAAAATAGTTTAACTCTTATTTGCAGAAGCAGATAATTCTAGTCCAACGGAATATTAGATGAAAAAAATTTTAAACAAGATTCGCATGCTCATATTGCTTCTTTTTTTTTAAAAAAAATATTCTTTGTGGCTATTATATTCGCGTTGGTATCAAATAGATTTTCTACAATTTTATCTCCAATTAAGATAGGTGCCTCTACCTCAACGTTTGATAGTAAAGCCATAGCTTTGAAAATTAATTTTTTTGATATGGGCTTGCTAGTTCTCACACTCACAAGAGGAAGATGCCCATTTGTTACCTTTACTGTAGTTGTGAGGGTCCTCTCAGGATTGAAGCTTTCTTTTTCCACGTATTCTAAGCCGAGTTTACATCGATTTCCACTAATGCTTTGTACTGTTTTTTGGGTATATTCAACATTAAGATGACAACCCATTGGGCAAACGATACAAATAATCTCTTTCTTCATTTTTGCAATACCTCAGCTCGTAAAGTGTTGATATCTTTAGTTTCACTTTTTTTTAGTTTTATCTTTATCATTTGAGCTGGATGAACCTTTCGAAATTTTTCAGTTTTCAATAGTGTATCCTTATCGAAAAATCCAATCGATACATCTTCTCCAAGATTTATCACACGAATCGATAGTTCGAGGTCGGTGTCACGGGATATGTATTGGGGCAAAACGTATCGTAATCCGTCACCTACCTCTATAAGGATTCTTTCTTCTTTTCGTTGTTTTCCGAGGATACATTCTGCTGCGCTTTTTCCTGCTCTTTCAGCTTCGAGAGAGACAAAGTCCACTACATCGTGGACGTGGAGAACATTTCCACATGCAAAAACACCCTGTACAGATGTTTCAAGATTTTCATCGACGATAGCTCCTCTTGTAACCGAGCTAAGTTTAACACCGCAAGTTTTTGAAAGGTCGTTTTCTGGAATTAATCCTATGGAGAGGAGGAGAGTATCACAATTGATTTTCCGTTCTTTTCCTTCTATTGACATCAAATTCTCGTTGACCTGGGAGATGATGATTGATTCAACTCGATTTATACCTTGGATTTCAGTAACGGTATGAGAGAGAAGGAGAGGGATTTCATAGTCGATAAGACATTGTTGAATATTTCGCGGTAGACCATTAGTGTGAGGGAGGATTTCTACTACGGCATGGACTTTTGCACCTTCCAAGGTAAGACGACGAGCCATTATCATGCCTATATCACCAGATCCTAGAATGACAACTTCTTTACCAACCATCATGTTCTTTAGGTTAATGAGGTTCTGGGCAACACCTGCAGTATACACTCCTGCAGGTCGGGTTCCAGGAATATAGATCTGTCCTCGAGTTCGTTCACGACATCCCATAGCCAGGATAATTACTTTAGCTTGAAAACAAAAAAGATCTTCTGGGCTAGCTACAAACACCTTCTTGTCGGGTGTGATCTCAAGTGCCATACTATTAATCATATATGGAATATTTAATTTCTTTAATTCATCTATGTATCTTTGAGCGTATTCTGGCCCTGTTAATGGTTCATGGAAGATTTC
>JAGXOB010000296.1:0-1937 GCA_019894735.1 Promethearchaeota archaeon
CTTTGGAGATAAAATTAGCCCGAGCTAAGGCTCTTGGATTGTCAAACCTAGTTAAGCCTCCAATCATACCACAACAACATTCGCAGCAAGCACATAAAATCGATGTGTTTTCTGCTCGATTGTCGGTGCAATGAACTAATCCGATCTCGGCCGCTTCTTTTGTGAGATTTTTGATATCCTCGCGGGTCGCTGATTTGATGTCGGGGTCGTTCATTTCTAATACAGCTTTGGCGTAAGGTCCTAATAACGTGCAATTATGAATTGGATATTTATCTTTGCATTTTCTAATGCCTTCTACTTCAGTTCTCTGTCTACAAGGGCACGGAATTATCGCGAAGTCGTCCCATTTATCAATAATATTATAAACTTCTTCGATTGGGACAATTTCTTTTTGAGGTTCTACTTCTTCTGAGACTGTTAGTACTCTAAATCTTGGAGTTCCATTTTTGCTAGTTTGCCACGTGTTATAATACTTGTCGTCAACAAAAAATTTTCTACTGAGTTCAGCAAACTTTTTCACATCTTTATGTTCAATGTTTTTTTTTAAGATAAAAGGAATATCGTAAACAAATAGGGGCATAGGTTGAGCGTAGTTTTTACCTAATTTAATAATAAACCCTCTCTCTGTTAATTCTTCAACCATATTCATAAGTTCTGTTTTCTCCATACCCACACTTTTAGCAAATTTTACTATCGAGACTGTTTTAGGGAAAACAGGAAGATGTAATACTAATTTTGCAATTTCTGGATCATACATTAAACTAAGATATTCTAGATACGTTTCGGTGGGTATTCCATTTTCATCTTTAGGGTAAGATTGAGAAGAACGCTCTAATTTTCTAGCTATTTTAATAAGGTCTTCTTTGTAATCTTCTGATTCAATCATGATGATAATATTTACTAGATTTAATATTTATAATTATCGATTTAAATCAAAATAGTCCGGCTACTATATTTGATATCAAATTGGTTCCTTTAAAAATTAGAAAGTAAATTAAAAAAGATGAATTATAATGCTTTTCTCATTTATTCTTCATAGTAATATGTTGCTCTCAATGTAGTAGCTCCAATCATTGGCTCTTGTACAAATTTTATTTTTATATTACTATTAGCTGCCAACCATTCATTAATTACTGGTTCTGCTTTTTTGGGTTTTAATGGACATTCAATTATTTTACATTGCATAACGATCAACCTTTTTTTAATACTAAAAAAAGCTAATATAAATTAGATTCTATTACCTATATAGCACCTAATAACTACATTTGAAATACCCACCAATTAATTGACCGATACTGATTCCTGCATCTCCTGGAGGTATCTTATTGTGTTCTAAAAATATCAAACCCTCATTTTGAACAGTTTTTTTAATAGTACTTGAAAATAAACGGTTATAAGCCACACCTCCAGTTAAACCAACTTTATCTATTTTATTAAGATCAGCAATCAATATAGCTATATCTGCAAACGCTTCAGCAAAGACTATATGGAACTTTGCTGCAATATCTTGACTATTTTTGTTAGGATTATCAATAAGATTAAGGACGCTACAAACTATATCTGATGTATTTACGAAGAAACGACCGTCTTTTTTGTAATACTTAACTTCTAAATCTATATTATCAGGGTTTCCTTTTGATGCAAAAGCTTCGAGCCTCATCGCGGGTTCACCTCGATATGTCTTAATGTTTGAAACTCCTAAAAGATAGGATATTGTATCGAATATTCTCCCGGCCGAACTCGTTAATGCTATATTCTGATCATTGGAAGATTTGGTGGAATGATCATACTGAGAAAGAATCGCGTTTAGCTCCACATCATTGTATTCCAAATCATTTTTTAGATTAATCTTTTTAAAAATTTTCTTGCTTTCTTCAAGTCCCATAGAGTTTAAAATAATTGAAGCAGCCATGCGAGCAGGAAACTTAGTACAGCGA
>JAGXOB010000296.1:1947-2442 GCA_019894735.1 Promethearchaeota archaeon
CCTAATCGTTCGTAACCGTTGTAATCACTTAAAAGAATCTCCCCGCCCCAGATTTTTCCGTCATCTCCATATCCAACCCCATCAACGCTAATTCCTACGATCTTTTCATCAGGAGTAATCTTATTTTCTCCCATTAAACTAAGAATATGAGCATAATGGTGTTGAACATGATAGGTCTCAACATTATATTGGTTAGCTAAATCTTGAGCAAGTTTAGTTGTTGTGAAACTTGGATGAGCGTCGCAAGCGATAAATTCTATCTCAGTGTCGCTTATCTGCAGTAATTTTTTCATGTGGAGTAGAGATTGACTTAAAAATTCGTACGTTTCAAGATGAGTTACGTTACCTATATGTTGAGTAGGAAAGATTCGATTATTTCGCAATATAGCCCCGGTGACTGCTAGTTCTGGTCCCGTGGCAATTGCTGCTGGAGTTTTAACTTCAAATGGTAAGGCTAAATATTCTGGTACGTAACCACGTGATCGTCTTATGAGT
>JAGXOB010000297.1 GCA_019894735.1 Promethearchaeota archaeon
CTGGATGACTAAGAAAAAATGGAAAAAGACAGAAACTTCTATTGCTTTACTTTTTGAAGTTTCTTTTCGAGCTGTTGAAGTCTGTCCAGCAGTTTTTCCAAGTGTAGATTATCATATTTTTTTTGAAGTTGTTCCAGTTGAATTTTTTGACTTTTAAGTTCTTGATCTTTTTCTTCAAGCGATTTTGTTAGTGATAAAATGCTTTGAGTTGAGGTTTCAAGATTAAATCGAGCTTGATAGACTTTCGGGTATTTCTCAGCAATACCTATTTCAAGACTTTTCAAATATGTAAAGTCGGATGAAGGAATGTTTTTTCCAACAAAAAACTTAACTTCAAACTCGTTAAAACCACCAGCAATCAAATTTCCCATCACCCATTTTCTTAGAGAATGGGAATGGATACGACCAGTTTTTTTTATTTGGCTTTCAGAAGTTAACCTTTTCAACAGGGCATTGCACCCAGAAGCTCCAAGATTGAGCAAATCAGATTTATCTTTAGCTCGGTTTCTGTGAGGTCTAAGAGATCTCAATTTCAAATCTTCTGATTCGATTAGCCATCTTTCAACCCATTTAAGCGCTAGAGGATTCAAACAACCAAGTCTTAAAGCGCCAGTTTTTTTTCTTTGACTCATAAAAAAGTAAAATGGGGTTTTTTGCTCTTTTGCTCGGTTAATATATTCCTGTACTGTTTTTCTTTTAAGCTCAAGAACTGCGCCAATTTCCCAACCTGTTGAAGTCATTAAGGCTAAGAAGGCTTTTTCTTTAGTGTTTCCTAAAGCAAAAATCTTATTCAAATCACCATTACTGTAAATGTGACTTGAAATATCAATTGTGGTTCGAACTCGTTTGCCCTTAAAATTTATTTTTTGATCGTAAACATCTAAGAAGGAATTGATGCAACCCATAGTCATGTTTAAAGTGTTTTGGGATAGCGTTTGACGTTTCTCGTTCTGGTACCTTAACACTACGTGTCTTTTCTTGTTTGGGTTTAGCTCTAAAAACTTTTCAGGGGTATCATTATACCAAGTAAAGAAATCAAGGATTCTATAAGAATAAGCATGTCTTGTGTTTGGCGTTCTGCACTCGTCAAGCCAGTTAGCGACTTTCTCGTTTTCTAAGATCGCGTGTTCCATTTCCCATCGTATTACAAATGGTTACAACATCATATGAAGCTTTTTGTTAACAACATAATTTTATTCGTTATAAAAGGTTATTATGATTTTAGAGAATTTTGCTAGGGATGGATTAAGTATATTCTCTAAATGTGTGATCACACTTTGTGCAACGCATAAATTGAGTTGAGGATTCATCTCCCCCTCGAGTTTGAACTTGCCAAACATACACTTTTTTATTTCCGCATTTTGGACATTCAATCTTGAGTGTTGGCAGTGTATTCAATTTTTGCTCTTCTTTAGTAATTACAGTTACATATTTTTTAGGATTTTCAGTTATCTTTGAAAGATTAGCAGATATTTTTTTGTGTGTTTCCTTTTTTGTATATCCGCATTTTTTTGCACATTCAAGATTGATTGATATTTTATTTCCAGTTTTGGTTTTTTTTGGTATAAGTCGAGATCCACATTTCGGACAAAATTCCATAATAAACGCCTTTTTATGCTAATCAATCATTAGATTAGTTAGGTCTTGTTAAACAGATATAGAAAAATATAAGGTTTTTGAATATCTTTTGAAATGTTTATAAAATCCCAGACGGGTAGGGAAGTGTTTTTTTGGGTAAAGTTGATTTGTTTAACATTTCAATTATTAAATATTACAAACTACTGTATATTGCCATTAGTTTGTTAAAAACTCATCTCATTTAAGGTCCTTCGTATTTTCCCACAAGTTTAATTTTTGTTTTTTCATGTCACTTCTTTTTCTTTGGAGAAATTTGTAGACTGTTAAATGTTGGCTTCCATTAAGTATCATTTGTATAGCATTTCTAGCAATATCAACTTGTTCAAAAGTTCCAATAATTCCAATAGTATGACCATAAATAACTAAAGACGATTCTGATAACTCTTCAATTAACCTTCGAGTTTTTCCATTAGAGCCAATTATTCTTCCTTTCATTCTCCGCATATCTGATTCAGATCGACCAAAAATAACTCTCAAATCAATATAATCAAATATTTCATCATCATTACGTATTAGACGAAATGCATGATCAGGAGAAAAACCTCTTCCAATGGCTGTTACCACATTTTTTGCTGTAAAAAAGGTTGATGGATCACTTGCCTGTTCTGAAACAATTATTGTTACACCACCAGCATCACTTTCAATTTGGAGCTTAACCATTAATTTTTTTTCTATATAATGCTTAACACTACCTTCCGGGCCAACTAGTACACCAATTCGTTCACCTGGAATTCTAACAAAAAGTCTTGGACTAGGTATTTTTTTCAACAACCTTCTTGTATGCTTCATCAACAGAACAAACT
>JAGXOB010000298.1 GCA_019894735.1 Promethearchaeota archaeon
CTGCTGCTGTTCCTCCAAGAACCATGATTGATGATCTGTTTTCAAGGGCTACCCAAAAATATGCAGCCATTTCTTCGGAGAATGTGCCAATATTAATTAAGTCAATTATGGAATAAGGATCTTCTCTGAATTTTCTAATTGTGAAAGCTGTTCCAAAAGGGGTAATTTCTCGCCTGTAGCAGACTGCAAGTCTGTGTTTCCCTGGGAGTGAGGCGTCAACTATTGGAAAAGCGGTGCTAACGTGTTTTCCTGCCATGTGCACGAGTTTGACCACAGTGTTGTCAAGTGTTTCATCATTGTGAAATCTTAGATTTGATTCTATGCTCTCGTATTTTCTGTGCCATATGTAGACGGGTTTTTCTACACCGTCACACGAGATATCTTCTATGTTTGGGTCTCGCATTAATGGATCTATTTTGCCATATCCTACGAGATCTCTTTCTGCATGATAAAGAATTTTGTACCATGAAACATCTGGAAGCCATCCTAAGCTTATTCTATATTTGTCGACTATTTTTTTTGCTTCTTCAGCAAAAAACTTTCTTGGATCTGCAATTTCCTCTTTAGGAGACTCGATTTCTGCGAGTAATATGTCGAGAATACGCTCATATACGCCTCTTTCAAGGGGATCCAGTTGCAGTTCATCTAGAATATAGTTGAATTCGCCTGTTTTAGGATTTTGAACTATTACAACATGTGAAAAAGGTTCGTAAAGTGGATATTTTTCGATTATTTTAAGACCCCTGGGAATTGGATTGGGAGTCCCCATTGGGATATGCATTTCTTTCTTCTTTTTTCTGAAGCTAATGTTGATTTTTTTAAGCTTTTTTAATCCCGAGAAGGACTTTTTTAGCTTGAGCTTTGCCATCTTAGTTCTCCGTAATTCATGATGGCACCAAGACTCTATTAAATATTACGTCTCAATACATAATATTGTAAATGTGTTAAACACAACTACACAAAAAACGTTAAAAAAATTCAATAAAATCAAAATTTTCATATTAACAATATTTTCCTCTTCTTAACTTCTAAAGACGGTCACACCCAATTCAAAAAAGGATTTCCGACTTTTTCTTCTCCAATAGTAGAAGTGCTTCCGTGTCCAGGATAAACAATGTACTTCTCAGGCAGCGCTATTATTTTCTTCAATGATTTTTTCATATCAATTTTTGAACCGCCAGGAAAATCCATTCTACCAATGCCTTTCGAAAATAAAGTATCTCCTGTAAATACAACCTTTTCTCCAACCAAAGAAATACCTCCAGGAGTATGGCCTGGAGTTGAAATAATTTCTAAATTACTTTTTCCAAAACTTAATATATCCCCTTCTATTAACCTCCGTAATCTAGAACTTTCAATTAAGTTTTCAAGAAAAGGAGCATCTTTTTCATGAATACAAATTGGACAATTATATTTCTTCTGAATGATGATATTTCCTGAGATATGGTCAGAATGACCATGAGTGTTTACAATTACTTTAATTTCTAACGAGTTTTCTTTTATGTAATTCGTGATTTTTGATAAGTCATTATGAGTTTCTATTCCAGGGTCTATAATTATCGCTTCTTTTTCTAAATCGCTTACTATATAGCAATTTGTTGAAAGCCCTCCAACAATAAAAGATTTTATCTTCACCAATTAACAACCATTTTCCTTTTACTTACTGATTATTTCATCTTTTTTTTTAACTTTATCCAAACTTATTTAATTTATTTAAGTCAAGTTATTCAATTTTAGTGATTAAACAAATTAATTCTTAATCTGTATTTCTGTTAAACAAAAAAACAATAAGGTTTATTATTGTTTTTTTTATCTACAAAAACGTCAATAAGAGAAGGAATAAATTTGAAAGGGCTAATTACTATAATTTTTTTTTCGCTTTTTACAGTTGCCTCACTTCTTATTCCAGTTCCAATGTTCCCTGATAGTTGGTTATCTTTAATGTTAGGGCAAGGATTAAGCAGTCTTCTTGTTTTTCTGAGTGCTTTATTTAACGGGTTGGTGTATGGTATTATTTTAGGGATAGTCTTTTTTGCAATAAGTCGGAAGCTTGAACAATAGACTTTGTCGTATTATCCTTTAGCTTTCTATTGTTTGTTGAAAACCAGTCAATTTCATATTGGTTTTGCAATTGTTACACTTAATGGTGAGTTCTACAAGTTCGTTATTGCTAACTTTAGTATTAACGATTTTGTAAACTGATTCACTTTCATCCTCTGGAGAAATCATTGTTGCACATTCTGGACAAGGAAACGCTCCATCGCCATTAATTTGTTTTAAATCAATTTTATGTTGAACTTTATTTTTCATCATTATTTTTTTCACGCCTTTGTTTCTTTAAACTTTCATGAATCAAAGTTAATTATTAACGATTATGAATCACTACTCAGTATTTTTTACTAATTGAATAACA
>JAGXOB010000029.1:0-20826 GCA_019894735.1 Promethearchaeota archaeon
TCTCATTTTTTATTTGATTCGAATTAGATTTTTTCTATTATTCTAATAATTCTATTTGTTCTTTTTGGATATCATCTAGGTTGTGCTCATGATCATTTTCATGCCAACAAAATGGGAAAGATCCGAAGAAATCACCAGTAATATATTCCGCAGTTACACGACATCCCCCTCCACAATATTCTAAA
Source organism: Promethearchaeota archaeon (assembly GCA_019894735.1). The sequence continues at coordinate 186 of JAGXOB010000029.1, forward strand.
TGATGACATGAAGCACACTTTCCATTAATCTTCTTTCTGTCGCGAATATCTTTGTAAAGCTGTGAATTTAACACATCTTCAAAGTTATCTACTAACGCGTTTCCGAGAGTTAATGTTGTAGGATATCCAGCAGGGTATATTGTTCCATCTATGCCAATACCCATCATCGTACGGCAAGCCAAACACCCTACGCCCCATTCAATTGCTGCCATTTCCTTATCATCTTCGGGTTGTTCCATAAATGGTACCATATCATATATTTCATAAGCCGGTAAAGTACCTGCTTTTCCTTGTTTTATCGTTTCAATAGCGTGCTTGTACTTGAAATCGTACATGGTTTTATATTCTTCTGTACTAAGCCCAATTTCCCCCCAAAATTCAGCCGCTCGATTTTGCTTAACGACACACCTAAAATATGGCTGAGAACCCCATTTTTCCGATAAAGCTTTGATCTCTTCTAACTCATTTACATTATGTTTCATAATAGTTATTGAAGAACATACAAAAATTCCATATTTTAAACATAAATCTATTGCTTTCTTAGCATAATCTAAGGAATTGGGAAATCCACGGATTTTGTCATTCTTCTCGGGATTTGCACTATCAAAACTTACAAATATATGACTAATATTGTTTTCTTTGCACATTTTAACGAATTTCTCGTCAAAACTGACACCATTGGTTATCAAAGCATGGATATAATCCTTCTCTTTACAAAATTTCATGATCTCACCGATATCTTTGCGTAAAGTAGGTTCACCGCCGAACCATACGAAACAAGCATGCCTACCTTGATTTCGTAAACCGATTTCAACGTTTTCTATTATCTGACACCACTGTTCAGTTGATAACTCTGGCCGTAGTATCTGATCATCTGCAGCACAATGAAGGCATCTTTGATTACATTTATCAGTAACATACATAGAAAAGTGTATATTACCCGGATGAAAACCCCTTTCAAGTTTTTCCCATGAAACCTTTAGTCTATCCTTAATTTCTTTGAGCTCAATGTAGCGTTCTACATCTATATCTAATGATTTTAAATCTTCAACCATGATAGGCTTAAAAGCTTCAGGGATAATATCAAATATCCCTGTAATGACATCAGCATCATTGATATACGCACCGTTTCGATCTAGACATCGTTTTTCAGCAGCTTTTACAATTAATGGCTCAACTGAAGGTCGAAAACCTTGAGGCATTTGTGCTGTAATTCTGCCAAATAACTTTTCTGTTTCTTTTTCCCATTCCATAATTTTCACATTTATTCGAGTTCTTCATGAGTATGATCATCTTCATGCCAACAAAAAGGAAGCGCTGCTAAGAAATCTCCAGTTTCATTTTCGGCATGAACTCTACAACCGCCACCACACATATCAAGGTGATGGCATGTTGAACATTTGCCTTTAACATTTCGATCCCTTATTGCTTTAAACATATCAGATTCCATTATCTCCTCAAAATCCTGTTTAAATACATTACCCAAGGTTAATTTAGAAGGATAATCGCAGGGGAAAAAATCGCCATTAACATCAATACCAGAAACTGAACGACATGCTTGGCATCCTACACCCCATTCTAACGCCGTTTGTTCCTCGTCATTACGGGGGCATTCCATGAAAGGAACCATATCATAAGTGTATACCTTATTAAGAAATGACCCTTCACCTTTTCTAATTGCATCAACAACATGTTTAAATTTAAAATCATAGAATTGATGGAATTTTTCATAAGATAACCCTATATCGCCCCAATTTTTCTCAGCAGTTCGTTGTTTGATAACAGCTCTAAAATATGGGATTGCGCCATATGAATCTAATTTTTTCTTAATTTCTTCTAATTCATCAAAATTCTCTTCTTGAACCGTAGCCGTACAAATGACAAGATGACCATATTTTATTGCTAATTTTATAGCCTTTTCAGCTGCTTCAAGTGCTTTTGGAACGCCCCTAATCTTCGCAGCCCTCTCAGGATAAACACTATCATAGCTAATAAATACATGATGCATTTTGGCTTCTGCGCATACGCTGGCAAGTTCCTCGTCAAAGAGCATACCATTTGTTGAAATAGCTTGATAATATCCCTTTTCTCCACAATATTTTATTAATTCTTTGATATCTTTACGAAGAGTAGGTTCTCCTCCAAACCAAATATAACACCCTCGCCGACCACGTTTTCGCAATGTCTGTTCAACATTTTCAATAATTTGAATCCATTGTTCTGTTGAGAATTCTGGACGGTTACCCATTAGTTCTGCTGCACAGTGAATACATTTTTGATTACATCTATCACTCAGATACATAGTAAAATGATAGACTCCAGGAGCCCATGCACCACCGACCTCATCCCATGTACGTGCGAATTTTTGTCGAATTACTGATAATTTGATATAACGGTCTGTGTCGATCCCAATGGTTTTTAAATCTGCTATAACTGTAGGTTGAAACGCCTCGGGTGTGATTTCAAATAAAGCTGATAATAAATCATCTTTACTTACAAATCCAGAATTCCTAAGCGTTGCGGTTTTTTCAGCAGCTTCACGTAACATTGGCTTTACTGAAGGACGAAACCCTTCCGGTGTTAAATCGGTAATTTTCGTATATAAATCTTCAATTTCTTTATTCCATTCCATTTTTTTCACCTTTTTTTAAATTTAAGCTCTTAAAAATTTTAATTCTATATTGTAAAATTATAATGAAATCAGTAAAAAGTCGATAATTCATTATTATCTTCCCTCCTCCTGGTGGAAGTTTTCGAAAAAATTAGAGAATATATTATTATTTTTATAAGGAAGGGGGTAATTTTTTAAATTATTAGCCGAAAATTTTTGAAAAATAGTATGAACATTTTTCTTATGCGTATTTTTCTTGCGAGAATTACGTAGATAATTAAGATCATAATGTTGCATCCTAAACTTAGTATAATAATATCCACTTTTGCGACTCAAGTGGTTAGCTTTTAACCTACTCTTCTGATAAAAGTTAAATTCATCAGAACGCTCATTGACTAAAGTACCTGGATCCACATTCGAGGTTAGTAGTAAGTCTGAATTTAGGTATGATTCCTCTTGCGTTCCATTAGTTTCAAAAAAAAATGCTTCTGCATATATATCAGAATAATTTTTTTTTTCACATACTTTCATGTAATATTGATACCCACCCCTTTCAATGAAACCGATGATGTTAACAATAATTATGATGTCAATTAAGTGACCTGTAGTAAATTGGAAGACAATTATATCAGAAGGAAGAAATGGGAAGAAAACTGAGGTACCAGAATTAACATAATCAATGAATAAAGAATTTAGCATTGGGATATCCCTCAAAAATAAATAAATAAATGCAATTGGAATACACGCAAATAAAAAGGGGATGATTGAGATTCTTTTCAATGTGTTAATCTTTCGAGTAGAATGCATAACTTTTAGTAATTTTTTTTTATTGGATATTTTATCTTTCAAACAAAACTTCGTATTAGTATATTTTTAAATATAAACTAAAATTGTATTTAAAAATTTCGAATCGAACTAAGAAATTAATACAAAATTAGTAGTAAAAGAAGCTTTCGATTCAAACGAGCATTCTTTATTTGATCGATTGATAGAATTTTATAGAATCATTTACTTTTGTTCTTCTTCTTTCTTTTCAAGAGAGTTATGACCTGTTGTAGTCATCGTAAGAGCTGTGCTTAAAAAAAGTAACTTATTAAAGTAACTAATTGATGCTCTAGAAAAGATTTCTGTATCATAATTTATGGCATTATAGAAAAAAGACATTTTAGTGTGTTTAAATAATTCTTTGAGCTGTGGAAATGAATTATATTTTAAATTTATGCCAAAAGATTCGGGGGACTCATATGCTGGGGACCCTGGAAAAATATGGTAAGGTTCGTTCATTATAGCAATAGGTTTTGATTTTGTTTTGCCATATTTATACATGCATTTAAGAGCGAAATTAAAATCTTTTTGAACATCTAACCTAGTTTGGAAGGGAAAACCAACTGTTAACCAAATTCTTAATGTTCTTCGGAATAAATTTGCATTTTTTATTAAATCTTCAATTTGATTTTTTGGAAATTTAAATGTCGGATCGCATATTTTTCCTATTTTTTGATGAACTTTAGAAGATAATGTTCTAGGAGAAATACCTACTGATGAATCTTTACGAGGAAAGGTCTTATAAAATATTTTCCACATTTCTTTAGGGAATGGTAAACGCCAAATCTCTAGATCTCCTCCAATATCTATTTTTTCTCTTTGAATTAAACCAAACAGTGTTTTCCAATATTTAAAATTAGCTGGATAAGTGCCGTGTCCGAAGAATAAACTTGGAACTTTATATTTATCCACGATAGTAGTGATATCCTCAATTACTTTTTCATGACTTCTAAGAATGACTTTATTTCGACCTGCTATTCGTTGTAGGGCTCTTTGACCGCCTCCACAATAGGGACAGTTAAATGGGCAACCCCTTCCTATTGGAACATTGAAAGAAATTCCCATTATTTTTCTGCTACATTCAAAATATTGTTTTGCATTTTTTAGGAGTGAAGTATTTGTAAAATTTAAATTATCTAATGTTTTTGCAGTATAAGTAAGCGGATTAGTTTTTATATGGTCGGATGAGTTCCGATAAGACAAGTTGGGAACAGAATCTAAAGGTTGGTCCGTTGCAACGTTTTGAACGTACTTTAAAAGGGGAATCTCACCTTCTCCTCTTATTACTCCATCAATTGAACGGTAATATTTTAAAATTTGGGTGTGGAAATATGACGCACTAAATCCTCCTAGTACTACTTGGGCATTAGGTTTTACTTCCTTTACGATTTGCGCAATTTCAATAGCTCCGTGTGCGTTGTGTATCCAATGTAAATCTATTCCACATACTTTAAAATCAATTGTTCTTAGGTAATCTTTTAAAGACCAATTAGGGTCTAAATATTGTTCTAAAGGATAATTTATTATTTTTACTCCAAAACCCTCTCTCTCAAGGAAGTCAGCGATAGCAAAGACTCCCATTGGTATGAAAATAAACGCAGTTCGAACTGATTTTACTTTACCATCTTGATCTGGGTTTAACATTCTAGGCGGATGAATGAAAATTACATCGTAGCTTTTCACATTGATTACCAGTAAATTATATGTAATTGTGTCGTTAATTAAAAATAAGGTTTAAGAAAGTATTGAATAGAATTATTTAAATTATAGTAAAGATATAGAAATTAATATAATTTGTTATTTCCAATTAAAATTTCACTGAAAAAAATTATGTCTTGTCCAAGTTGTGGTGCCAAGTTAGAAGTATCTAATCAACATTTCTGTCATGAGTGTGGAGGAAGGCTCCCAGATTTTTCCAAAAGTTCTGAATTAGCACAAGGATCTTCAACTTCTTCAGATGATCGTATACTTGCTATATAATAAAGAAAATTAACCTATTTAGTTAAAACTAATGTTCTTGAATTAATCATAGAATTGACTAATCGGAAAGAGTATTTCAATGACAGAGAACAAGAAAAAAACTAGGAGCGTAAAAAATTCCGATTTTCCGGCTATAGGTTATGCTGGCTATGCTCTGAGCAAATTTTTTTCCTCTTCTAAAAAACTTTCATATTTTCTCTCAAGGATTGAAACGTTATTATCGCGTAAGGAGATTAACGAACTCACGATTGAAAAACCAATTTATATAGTTGGTCTTGCTCGTGCTGGAACAACAATTGTTTTAGAAATGCTAAGTAAACACCAATCGTTAGCTTCACATAGATACCGAAACTTTCTCATGCCATTTTTTCCTCATCGGTTTAGTCGAATTGTTGATCAATCAAGATTTTTCACTAAACCTAGGGAACGCGTCCATAAGGATGGAATAATTGTCACCCGTGAAAGTCCTGAAGCTGTGGAAGAAATTTTTTGGCAAGACTTCTTCGCCAATAGTCATAACGAAGATATTTCAAATGTTATTACTGGGACTATGTCTAATCCTAATTTTGAGCATTTTTATCGAAATCATGTTCGAAAGCTTATGATAAATCGACGATGTTCACGTTATTTAGCAAAAAATAACTACAACATTACCAGATTAGAGTATTTAAAGCAGCTTTTTCCAAGTGTTAAGTTTTTGCTTATAGTGCGCAATCCAATAAATCAAATCGCATCTTTAATTAAACAAACAAAACTTTTTATAGATATGGAATCCAAGAATCATTTATTAATTGATTGGCATAGGTTAACGGGACATAGTGAGTTTGGACATTATCAAACATGCATAAATACAGGGGATAATGAAATCATTCATAAAATCCGTAAATTATGGAAAAATAAAGAAACATATGTAAAAGGCTGGGCTTATTACTGGGATTCCATATATAATTATGTAATGAATCTTCTTGAGGCAAATAAAGAGATAAAAGAATCAACTCTTATTATCAGGCATGAAGATTTATGTGAGACTCCCGCGGAAACAATAGATAAAATACTTGAGCATTCTGAACTACCCTTAAATAATTACGAAAAAATAAAAAAATATTATATTAGACATTTGCATAAGCCTACATATTATACCCCAAATTTTTCTAAACAAGAATTACAAGATATCTCTAATATTACTAAGGCAACAGCTTCTCGATTCGGATATTAATGAGAGGACAGTTAAATCGTTTGTAACGCTAAGGCTTAAGCATATAGATCAACATGAAAACTACTATAGTAAAAAAAATGCTCAATTTATATAACCTATAAAGAATGTCAATTTTCTTCATAATACGGAATATTAAATAAGCAAAAAGAACTATCGAAATCGCTAAAAACGAGATTGAAAAAATTATACTAAAAATTGTAAGATAACTGACGAAAAGTGTTAGACACAACCCAATAATATATAAAATAAGTTTGGAATAATCCCAAATTGACTTTTTATCAATTAATTTTTCTGATTTATTATTAAGTTCCATTTTATGAAGTTTTGATAGTTTAGAATAAGATTTACCATATTGTAAATATTTTTTAACATTTTGAATTGGAGTTCTTGTACCATGATGAATAACTAATCCTTTTGGTACATAGAATAATTTATATCCTTTCTTTAATAATCTCCAAGAAAATTCTACATCTTCTAATCTATAATTTAAAAATCCACCGCTATAACTCCATAAATCTTTTTTAAACACCATACTACTAGTATTGAGAAAGTTAACGGGAGAATCCTTACTTAATACCGTTTCATTAAGTATAGTTGGATTTAACTTTGTTTCAATATCGTCGTAAAATTTTACCTTCCCCCCTACGACATCATATTTGTTCAAAAAGGGAACTAAATCCTTTAACCAATTTTTAGAAACAAAGCAATCAGAATCGGTTAGAGCAATTATATTATTTTTTGCTTTATTAATTCCAATATTTCTAGCTTTAGCAGAGCCGACTGATTTTTCAAGTGAAATACTTCTAATCGGATATTGTTTCAATAGGGTTTTAGTGTTATCCGTAGAGCAGTCATTAACAATAATTATTTCGTAATCGGGATAATTTAAATTTGTAAGGTTTTGAATTAAGTTTGGTAAGTAATTAGCTCTGTTTTTTATTGGAATAATTATTGATACTGGTTTTAATATCGATTCTATCAATGTTTTTTAGCAACAAATATTAAATATTTTAAATATAAATATCCTATCCTTATTTCTATAAAGTAGCTTAAAATAAATATGGTAAATAAAAAAAATACCATTTTAAGAAAACTAGGCGTAAGTTATCTTAAAAGAGTATTTAGAGTAATTAATGGTCCGGTTTTTGTTAGCGCATTCTTTACTCGTGATTGCAATTTTAATTGTAATTATTGTGCTACTTCAAAAGGTCCGAAAAAACCAAATATTTCCGTAAAACAATGGAAAAACATAGTAACTCAGATTTATAATCAAGGATGTCAGTTTATTACAATTTATGGGGGTGAACCAACGCTAAGATCAGATTTAAGCGAATTACTAAAACATTGCGTAGATTTGAATATGTATACTCATGTAGTAACAAATGGATCCCTATTAACTGAAAATTTACTTGAAGAATTTGCATCCTTTGGGTATTTGGTTTTAGGTATAAGTATTGATGGTCTCTCAGAAACTAGTTTTAGTCCAAAAAAATATAATCCAGAATTGATGAAATTACTTCAAAGTATAAAGAAACGTTATCCTGACAACATTGACTATAGTATCCATGTATTAACGACTAATAAAAATATAACTGAACTTATTCCATTAATTAAAACTATAAAAAATAACTTAAATTGTCGTTTTTCAATAGATCCCGTACACTCCTCTTTAAGTGCTGACGAACAATATCAATATAGAAGTTTTTGTCCTGATTTATTACTAAATAAGGTTATGATAAGACGATTAAGAAATACCGTTATAAATTTAAAAAAACTAGGTATTGAAGTCTGGTCTCCAAATACATACTATTATTATATGAATAAATGGTACCAGAAGAAATATTCGTGGGATTGTGATGCTGGTGATTTATATTATGCCATTGATAATGATGGAACTGTAATGCTTTGTGAAGATGTTAATACTGATATTCAATTTGATGAATTTATGAAATTACCTCGCAAAAAAAGAATAAAAACGATTAACGAATTTAAGTTCGAATATTGTAATTGTTTTAAACCATGTTATTGGAACCCTACATATTTTGTTAAGCATCCAATTAGAAATTTTCTATACAAATATAAATTTATATAACAACTTTTGGTTAAACTTGCCTTACATTAACATAAATCAATTAAAATTTTTCTATTTAGAGAATAAAATAAGAGGTACTCCCTTATTATTTATTCACGGGTGGTTAGGAGACTCGTTTGAATGGATTCATCAGATGTGTTATTTTAATTCAAGAAGGCACATAATTTTAATAGATTTACCCGGTTTTGGAAAATCAGATAAACCTATTACAGAATATTCGATAAATTATTTTACCAGAGTAATAGTTGATTTTCTTAATTTACGTGGATATAATGAAACAATTCTTATAGGACACTCTTTAGGAGGTTTAATTGCACAAAATATAACGATTCAAAACCCAAAACTAGTGAAAAAACTAATCTTAATTAGTACATCCGCGATTTCCCAACCGATTAATAAAAAATTTTTACTATTTTGGATCAACTTAATTTTCAAATTAACATATAGGAATTTCTTAAAAAACACAATTAAGCGAATTAATTCAACGGAAAACGAAAATAGGGAGTTCAAAAGACTATTTAAAAATGCCTTGAAAATACCTAAGTCAGTGGTACTGAGTACTTTTAACAATATGACATCAAAGTTCAAGTTAAACGAAAATATTTCTAGTATTTTTCAACCTACACTTGTTATTTATGGAACTGAAGATAAAATCATCTCTAAATCAGAGATTATGACTTTGGGTAATCTTATTTCTAATTCCGAAATACACTTAATTGAAAATAGCCCTCATAGAGTAATGGTCAAAAAATACGAAAGAGTTAACAAATTGATTGACAATTTCATTTAGAACTAACTCTATAATTTTTATCTACTTCTTCTTTTTCAGAATCAGTTAATTTTCGTACAACTTTAGCAGGCGAGCCAAAAGCAATAGAAAATGGAGGGATATCGTCCGAGACTAACGAGTTTGCTCCAATGATCGATCCTTCACCAATTGTAACTCCGGGTAATATAACTGAATATGCTCCTATTCTTGCGTTCTTACATACTTTAATTGGTCCAAAACTAAAACTACCATGTTTTATATTCATTGCATTATGAGTGATGAATTTAACACCAATACCACATCCACTACCGTCTTCAAATTCAATCAATTCAGGCAATAAAGGATCAGGTGCTGCTTTTTGAGAAATTGAGCAATTGTTCCCTATCTTCATTCCTGTAAATCGAAACAGTTTATTTTTAGCTCTTGGCCATCCTATTAAATAGGTAATAATTAAAGAGATTAGATGATTAAAAGCCCCTCTTACAAACCAAGATACGGAAAACCCTTCAGTTTGAAGGTATTTTGCGATAATCAACATTGGTACTGGAGTGAAAACGAATTCATCTGTTTTTATATTTATATGAGTAATTTTGCCCTTAATTTCAATTTCGAATTCAGGTCTGTTATGTTTCCAAATTTTTCTAGCTTTAGTTAAATCCTTAAAAAAAATTAGGAAATCTGTATTGATCAAAACCAGAAATAGACTCAGAGCAAAAATCATAGGTAATAAGAGCAAAAGTAACATTAATCTTACATTGAGAGTAAAATCTTGATTAAACAAAACACTCGCATAAGTGTAATGAACAGCGATGAATGTTACTAGAACAAATCCAAGTAAACTAAAGACATATATAATTGAACCAGTCATATGCCTGACTTTCGCCAAATTATATCCTAAAACATACAAAACAAGTAAAATTGTATAGCTAATGAAAATTCCGCCATAAATAAAAAGATTATAATTATAAAAGATTGCTAATAACCACGGTCTTAAATATTCATATAATAAATCGATCCAAGGAATAGGCACAAAAATATGACTTACTATTAAGAGTATAATTAGTACTGCGCTTAAAATTAAGAAAAGAAACGAAATTACGAATCCTTTCGTCCAAAATTTCATTTTACCCGAAACCTTTGACATTGTCTTAATTTTGTACCAATTAATTATTTAATCAATCTATAATTTATATTGAATAATAACACATCATCTTCTAAAAATATATAAATTTTCGTTTATCCTTAGCAAAGAAATGAATTATAGTCCAAATATAACTGTTATTGTCCCCACTTATAACGAGGAAAAATGTATAAAAGACACGTTAATAGCAATTAAACAGCAAAATTGTGATCTTACTTATGAAGTTGTTGTGGTTGACGGACAGAGCACTGATAACACCGTTTCTATAGCTAAAAATTTTGCGAAAGTGTATGTTTCACCAAAAAAAGGTAAAGCTTCTCAATTGAACTATGGAAGCTCTAAAACTTCTGGCGAACTACTTATTTTTTTAGATGCAGATACAATAATACCTCCAGACTTCTTTAAAATAATTTACCAGATCTTTAAAGATCGAAAAAACTTATATGCTTGCAGTGCGCGAGTTAATTATTATAATGGAAAGGCTATTTTATTTAAGCTAGCCTCGCATCAATTTATAATCACCCAATATGCCATTCTTAACTTCAATATGCATTTATATTATCTTTTAAAATCACTATTAGGATATCCTGAACTTGCAGGATGTAATATGATCGTAAGAAGAGAAGTATTTTTAAAAACTGGAGGATTTAAAACACCTCCAAACTCATTAGGAATCGATAAGGTTTTCTCTGACTCTTTGATCTATCTAACGAAAAAAATAAAAAAAGGTAAAGTTAGAACTCTAAATTTTGTATCAGTTTTAACGAGTGCAAGGAATTTAACTATTAAGCGAAGTTACAAACGATTTAACCAATATCTTTTGAAAAAAGATATTTATTATGAACTAGCAAAAAAAGATGAATTGGATTTAAAGGGGAAACAATGAACTCGATTTTGATTTATCCACAACTCGAATTTGGAAAGGTTCAAGTCCCAACTCCACCCTATTCTATATTGTTTATTGCTGATTACCTACTTAAAAGAAATGTAGACGTGAAAATCTTCGATTTACGATTTGATAAACTATCTCAAGTATTTGATGCCATTTCCAATACCGACCCTGAATTTATTGGCATTTCAGTTATGACGGGACCACAAATTCAATATGCTCTGAAAATCTGTGAATCAATCAAGAAAGAGTTTAAAAATATAAAAATCGTTTGGGGTGGAGTTCACGCAACTATTCTTCCTACGCAAACTCTTCAAAATAAATTCGTTGATTTTGTTGTTCGAGGAGAAGGAGAAAAAGTTTATTACGAACTCGTAAGTGGTAAAAATGTAAGTCAAATTAAAAGTCTCTCGTTTAAGAAGGGTAATAAAATATTCCATAATCCTAATGCTAATATATTAACTAATTCTGAAATAAATGAGTTAAAAATACCTTGGAATTTAATAAATCATAAGCACTATATAAGAAATGGGAATTTAAACCTTATAACAAGTCGAGGATGTCCTTTCAAATGTGCTTTTTGCTATAATACTTTGTTTAATAGCGTGTGGAGAGGATGGACAGCTGAGAAATGCATTCAAGAGCTGGATAAATGCTTAGATTTAGGCGCTAAGAAAATAACTTTCTATGACGATTATTTTTTCGCTAATTCAAAACGAATTAAAGATCTTTTTGTTTTTTTTAAGGAACAAGATATTAGATGGAAAGCAGAATTACGCGTTAATCGCCTCGATTATTCATTAGCTAAAGAAGCAAAAAATCATGGTTGCATTCAAATGTATTTTGGAGCAGAATCAGGCTCTCAACGAGTGTTAAATATTCTAAATAAAAACATTTCTATTAAAGAGATAATCCAAAGTGCTAAAATTACAAAGGATGTAGGCTTGAGTGCTGACTATAGTTGGATGATTGGAATACCTAGTGAAACTAAAACAGATATAAAAAAAACTATAACTTTAATTAAAATAATAAAAAAGATCAATCCTGAAAGCGAATTCTCTATAAAAATACTTTTTCCTTATCCAAAAACCGAGATTCACGATCTTGCCAAACAATATGGTTTTAAACCACCATCTAATCTTCTTGATTGGGCAGAAATTCGGAGAGACCAAGCCTCAAATTACTTAAAAAATAAAAGTCAACTAGAAATGATTTCAATTACGAGCGCAATCATAGGTAGGAAAGTTTTTGAACAAGAAACCATACCTATTTTTAAATTGATTAGATTTTTGGCAGATTTTAGGTGGAATCATGAATTTTTTAGCTTTGGATTTGAAAATTTTTACTTTAAAATTTTTAGAAATTTAATTGATAATGTAATGAGTAGAAGAAATTCTGTTGAATACGATCCATTTACACATGAATTTGTATCGGTAAAATAAAATTAGAAATTTTGATTTTATTTTTTTAATATAAAAAAGATTTTATATGTGTTTTATCTCTTTTTTCATAACGATTATATTTTAAACTGAAAAAATTATGGCGGATCTAGACTATACTAAAATGTTTAGCTGTCCCAGATGTGGGGCTGTTGGTAATGTTTATCTCGTGAAAGTCGCGGGGAAGCAAATTATCGTTAAACAAAGATGCCCTGTTCATGGCGGTAGAGCTTTCAAAGTACCTTTAAAGGATAAAGACAAGTATATTAATCTCATCCAGGACACTGTTTTTCGGTGTTATAAATGTGGACAGGAAGCTGAACAAAGTTATATGAGAGTTTCAGCACCTTGGACTTTAATTAAAACTTCTTGCCCAACTCACGGAGCGATAACCACTCAAAAAATTTGGAGCACCATCTACAACGAAATAGCTAATAAAGAAGCTACTACGCCAGAACCAGTCCAATCAGAACCTTCCCAAATCGAAACTATGCCAGTTGAAGAAAACAAGTTTTGTCCAAATTGCGGTGCTCCATTGACGGAAGCAGGAAGTTTTTGTGGCGAATGCGGTTCAAAATTAAACTAATTTATTTTATTAATATTTTTTAATTTCATTTCTTTTTCAAAGCTTAATTGAACCTAAAATAATGAAATTTAAAATAATTTACTCAAGCAAATAATTTTAGAATTAATAATGTAAAAATAAAAAAAAAGATTTAAATTGAAAATATCTAAAAAAACTATTTTAGATTCTAGAATCACTTGTAGGAGGATCTGTATCTACTTTATTCGAGTTGAAAATGTCCGACATGACACCGAAAAAAGCTGCTTGTCTTTGCCTAAAGTGATCCTTTTCTTCATTCTTATTTTGTTGTAATATTAAAGGCCACTTCTTTAATTTTGGATTCCCATTTCCGTCAACTTTTAGAGTACCACTTTTCTCTCTTACTTTTATGTATGCTAAAAGGACTCCTTCTTTTTTTAAGTCTATCCTATCTACATCGTGCCACCTTACCCACTTACTTTTTCCAGATGAATACATTGAACCTCTCATTGCGGTTATTTGTATCCTCCAAGCAAACCCGTTGTTACTTGCAATAATAAAACCATTTTCTTTGTTGAGTCTGCATTTTGAGGCAATTATAGGATCGCCTACTGAGTCTTGACTCAGCATTTTTTCAAACTTTTCAACTCGATCAGAAGAAACCTCCCAACCATCTAGTATTGGCATTCTATCACCCTTTGATTTTTATTTTTAAATTTGATAATTGGTAATATTCTTTATAACAACTGAAAACTATATAAAAATTTTCTTTTTTGAATCGTATTTAAATAGATTTATCAAGTTTAGTTCGCTATAATTTTTACAATTTAATATTTATTCTATCTTAAATTTTATGCCTATCTAATGAGAATCGTATTAACCTTTGATGTTGAAAGAGACATACCGGGAGTTTTCAATTCTTATTTTGGAGTAAAGATTGGTTTATTGAAGATATTAAATATTTTAGATGAATTCAACATCAGAAGTACTTTTTTTTGTACTGGAGATATAATTGAACATCTACCTGATTATGTAAAAAAAATCGAGCGTAAAGACCACGAAGTTGCTTGTCATAGTTTAAATCATCAACGCTTAAATCAATTAGAATATAATGAATGTTATCAAATGATCTCTCAGAACAAGAAACTTCTAGAGAATCTCTGTCAACAATCAGAAATTATTGGGTTTAGAGCACCTTACTTAAAACCTCCTTTATTCCTATTTAAAATATTAGCAAATTTAGGATTTAAATATGATTCTTCAATAAGTTCCCCGAGAAATTTGAAAAACTACCAAATGAACGCTTACCAAATCTATGAATTTCCTCCTTTAAATTTTAACCTTTATTTTAGATTACCTGTAAATCTTCAATTTATTTTAAAAGGGCTCTTTAAAAAGAATTTAGCGGTATTATACTTTCATCCGTGGGAAGCGATAGATATGAAAACTCTTATTCTCAACCAACCAAACCTATTTAATCGATGCAGAAATCTTCTCTTTAGACCCGATCGTTGGGTTAATACCGGAGATAAGTTTTTAAACAGATTAAGAATTTTTATTGAGGAAGCTCTCTCTAAAAAAGTTGAATTTGTTACTTTTAAAGATTTAATTGTAAATCAAGAGAAATCACTTACTTAATTTGTTTTAATTGTCTTAGATGATTTCGATAGAGTTTTTGAATCCATTTTATATTTCATTTGTATAATATTTATCAAAAAACCTAACAAATCCGTTAAAATTCTAAAATTTTTTCGTGAATATAATATAAATTTAAGACCTTTCCTTTTTAATAGTCTTAGTAAAGTGTTTTTCCATCCTCTTTTAAAATATCCATAATAATATGCTTTAGATAACAGTTGTTCCAATTTTTCCTTTGATAATTTGTTTAGTCGATTCACTGCTGTAGTGAAATTATAATCGCTCCAGTTGTAAGATACCAAGTAATTTTTTTCAATTAATTCCTCTCTAAATTTCGTGCCCGGTAAAGGGGTCATTACCGAGTAAAGGGGGAAGTCTATTCCCAACTTTCTAACTATTTTTATCATTACATCAGTGTCTCTTTCTTCTTCATCAAAGTTTGAGCCGATTAACATGCTACCAATTGTTATAATATCATTATCTTGGAGTATTTTGATTGCTTCTACAATATCTCTAAATTCTATCTTTTTTTGGAGTCCATTCAATGACTTTTGATTAAATGATTCGATTCCTAGAAAAAACAACCAAAAACCTGCTTTAGACATTTTTCTAATGATATTTGGATTGTTTTTAATAACATCGATTCTACTTTGGCATATAAAATCTAGTTTAATCCCTTCTTCGATTATCAGATCGCAAATTTGTTCCACTCTTTTCATATTTGCAGTGAAATTATCGTCCACAAATAGCACATTTTGACCCTTTTTTTGACTTGAAATGATTTTTAACTCTTGAATGACGCGATCAATGCTTTTTGTTCTATAAGTTCCTCGAAAAAATAAGTGGATATTACAAAAAGTGCATTTAAACGGACATCCCCTTGATGTTTCAATTACATCTATTGGCATCTGAAAAATCTGAAAATGAGACTTTTTATTTCTTAATTTTCTAGCCGGAAATGGTAATTTATTTAAATCCTTGATTAAAGGACGATCATCGTTATTAATTATATCCCCATTATCTTTATATGAGATTCCTTTTATCTCTTCTAAATTTCTATTTTTAATCAATTCCCGAAAAGTAATTTCTCCTTCTCCACGGACTATAACATCTACAAAAGGATATTCTAGAACTTCAGAATAATCAAAACTTGGATGCCATCCTCCTAAGATTACTGTATAGCCTTGTTTTTTTGATTCTTTAGCAATTTTTAAAGCAAAATTAATACCAATTGTGAAACAACATGAAATTCCAACGATATCAGGACAAAATTCATTAACTTCTTTCATTATTTCCATAGTGTTTAAATTTCTAACTTTAGCATTGACTATCTTAACTTCTACGAGATCTAAAATATTTGCTGCAATGGATTCTAATCCTAAAGCGGGAATGGTAAAACTATCAGTGATACTCTTAGTAATAAAATTTGGGTTTACTAAGGCAACTTTTTGGATTTTTTTATCAATTAATTTCATTTTTTAGACCATTAACGGAAACTGGAGAACATAGTTCTTTTACTTAATAATAAAGAGATATACCTATATTCAATAAGTATATCAAAAGTTAATTTGATTATAAGATTTATTTTTCACCTTCAAAAGAATTGAAATGAGATGGTTTTATTTTAAAAGATAAATTTACACATTTATTAGTTATTATTTTCAATTGAAATTAGGGTAGAATTTTATGAAAGTATCGTTAATTTTTCCAACACCCCCAGAAACAGGTACATTTTGTGGGACAGTTAAAGAAGCTGAGAAATATAACAAGGATAAAATAGAGTTTTATGGATTTCCACCGATGGGAATTTTATACCTCGGTACCTATCTAAGTGAAAACAATTTTGATGTATCTATTCTTGACCAATTTGCTAGAGGGTTTTCGATTAAGGAAACCTTAAAGTGGATAAAACACGAAGATCCAGATATTTTAGGGTTCTCGACGATAACTACTGCAGGAACAGGAAGAAGTTCTGCAGAAATTGCTAAAAGAGTAAAAGAAGAAATAAACCCAAATGTTAAGGTATTATTTGGGAATTATCACGCTACTTTCAACGATACTAGAATATTAAATAAGTACTCATTTATTGATGCCTGTATAAGAGGAGAGGGGGAAAAGACGCTATTAGAAATTGCCGAAAAAACTGAGAAAGGCAGAGGTTTTGAAGAAATTAGAGGTGTAACATATCGCGATAATGGTAGAATTGTTAGAAATGATGATAGACCCCTTTTAGAAAATATTGACAACCTTCCAATTCCAAATAGGAAATTATTAGGAAATGTGAAATATAAAAACAAAGTTGAAGGTCTTGATCTCTCTGTTGGAAAATTTACATCTGCAGCTTCTTCAAGAGGATGTGCGTTCCAGTGTTCATTTTGTTCAAGCTCCATGTTTTGGGGAAAATGGCGCCCAAGATCACCAGAAAATATAGTAGAAGAATTATCTCTTCTTGAAGAACAAGGGTATAATAATTTGCTCTGGGTTGATGATAATTTCACAATAAGCAAGAAAAGATTGTTCAATTTATCAGATTTGATAAAGAAAGAAAAACTTGATTTCAATTGGATGGCTGAAGGTAGAGTAACTCAAAGTTCAAAAGAATTATTACACGCTATGAAACAGATGGGATGCAAAGTTCTTAGTTTTGGGGTTGAAAGTGGATCTCAGAGACTTTTAGATTGGTACAACAAAAAAGTTACTTTAAATCAAATTTACGATGCTGTGAAGAATTCCAAAAAGGTGGGAATTGACATGGTTTTAGCAAATTTTATCGTGGGGGCACCAATTGAGACTCGTGAAGAAATCATTGAAACTCTAAATTTTTCACTAAAATTAGATATTGACTTCCCACAATTTCATATTTTAGGTATAATACCCGGAAATTGGATTTGGGATATGATGGTAAAGGAAAAAAAGATTAATCCAGACGACTGTTGGGAAGTTGGAACTGCGGTTCTTCCCATTCCTTTGAGTGAAATAATAGAAAGGGTTAGACAAGCTCATATCAAATTCATGAAGCGTCCCAGCTTTATTTCTAGGCAAATCTTGAAGACTTTAAAAAGTAGATATAGACAAAAAGCAATCTGGCAAAATTTTAAAAATCTCGAGAGATGGGATATCTGGAATACCTGGAAACCATTTTGGGGATGAAATTATAATTAAAATAAATTGTTCGACATTTTGACAATTAAACATTGTCTGGATCCCAGAAAGATCTTAATCCGTGGAAATCTTCGAAGTTCTTTAAATTTTGCATAAGGATGTTAAATACCGTTGTTATTTTGTAATAACTTGTAATGGATCTGTACAGTGCTTTAAGTATGTATTTCGGATTCATAAAAAACTTTCTTAGCATTTCTAGAATTAAATTTGAAATCACTTCAGTTGGAACTCCATTAGGATCTATATCTGGTATATGTACTCCTTCTTCCCAATATTTTTCTTCATCGAGAATTTTCCTCTCAACCATCTCATCCCAAATATCGGTTCCAGGCATTGTTCCTAAAAGGTTAAAAACTGGAAAGTCAATTTCCAATTTTTGAGCGAATTTTAAAGTATTAAGAACTTCTGAAAATGTCTCTCCCGGTGCACCAACTATAAACGAGCCTAATATAAATGGAATTTTTGCCTTTCGCGTTTTTTTTACCGCAAGAATAGATTGGGATGGAGTTATGCTTTTTCTATAATAATCGAGAATTCTCTGGTTCGCACTTTCTACACCGAAAAACATTATCCTGCAATTAGCTCTCCGCATTTCTTGTAACATATTATCAGACACTTGGTTAACTCTTCCCTCGCATATCCAATCCATATCTACTTTATGTTTTCGCATTAATCGACAGAGTTTAATCACTCTTTTCTTAGAAACAGTGAAGTTATCATCTACGAAATTTACGTATTTATATCCCTCATTCTCTAAAAATAAAATTTCTTCCAGGATATTCTCTACTGAACGAGTCCTAAAGCCAATAGTTCTTTTTCCATAACAAAACGCACACTGATAAGGACATCCTCGAGAAGAAGTCATTGAGGTGAATCCTTCAGGTGCAAACTCTAAACCACCAAAACTCCCCTTATACTCAATATTTAAAGCTTTTCTGTCCGGAAAGGGTATTGCATCAAGATTTTTGATTAAAGGGCGATCGTCATTTCTCTTCATCTTTCCATTGTCTCTATAAGTTAATCCTTTAATATCTTCTAAAGATTGATTTTTTTCTAAAGCTCTAATTAACTCCAAAAAGGCATATTCTCCCTCTCCCCTTACACAGATATCAACTTCGGGATATTTGTTTAATATTCTATAATCGTTGTGAGTTACGTGCCGATTTCCAAATACTATTTTAATATTTGGGTTCCATTTCTTTACCTCAATTGAAGTTAAAGCCGCACTAATTCCCGATCCCGAAGCTGTTAAAGTAGAAAACCCTAAAACATCAGGGTCTTTCTTTTTAATCCATTCTACTATATGGGTAAGATTGAAACCCGTGGCAGCTTGGTCAATAATATCAACTTGATAATTCTCTTTCTTCAAAACTGAGCTCAAATAACAAATTCCTAAAGGCGGATAAATATGATCTGCATTTGCTATAATTCTGCCTTTCTCTAAAATTTCTCCAGGTCCTGGGTTCACTAAAACGACTTTAAAGATTTTCACCACTTAAATATTGTTTACACTGATGTATATTCGCGATTTCAATTTAAAAATCTATGTAGAATATCATTTAATAATTCTTAAATAATTTAACTTTAATCAAATATTTGTTTTTCCTTTGCGATTTTCACCTAAATTTAGAGAAAAACTAAACTGTATTCTATTTTAAAAGAGATATTATGAAAAAAGTTAATACATTTCAATTCCTATCAAAAATTAGGAATAATTAAGTTTCTAATTACATAATCTGGTTTTAATTCCTAAAGGATGGATAAAATTATGACTGAACTTGACGAGAGTAAAACCTTAAAACCGACTAAAAGCGAACGACGAGATAAGTTCGAGAACCTATCAGGTATCGAGATAAAATCGTTCTATACGCCTGAGGATGTTAAAGATAATAATTATGCTATGGATTTAGGTGCTCCCGGAGAATATCCTTTTACCCGCGGTGCATATCCTAACATGTATCGCGGTCGATTGTGGACGATGAGGCAATTTGCAGGATTTGGTACAGCAGCACAAACTAATCAAAGGTATAAATTTTTGTTGGAGCATGGAACGACAGGCTTGAGCGTGGCATTTAGTTTACATACTATTTATGGATACGAAGCTGACGATGAAAAGGCTTTGGGCGAAGTAGGAAAGGAAGGTGTTTCAATCGATACTTTAAAGGACATGGAAACTTTGTTTAGTGATATCGATTTATCTAAGATTTCTACATCAATGACGATAAACGCTCCAGCGTCTATATTATTAGCGATGTATATAGTGACAGCCGAAAAACAAGGACATTCTGCTGATAAATTAAGAGGAACAATTCAAAATGACATTCTTAAGGAATAC
>JAGXOB010000029.1:20865-24233 GCA_019894735.1 Promethearchaeota archaeon
ATGCGTTTAATCATTGATACAATTGAATACTGTATTAAACACGTACCCCAATGGTATACTATTTCAATCTCAGGTTATCATATCCGAGAAGCTGGTTCAACAGCAGTTCAAGAGCTAGCTTTTACGCTAGCTGACGGTTTTGCTTACGTAGAAGCTGCGATGGAACGAGGTTTAGATTTGGATGATTTTGCTCCTAGACTTTCTTTCTTCTTTAATTCTCACAATAACTTTTTTGAAGAAGTATGCAAGTATCGCGCAGCTCGACGCATATGGGCTAAACGGTTGAAAAATAAATATGGGGCAAAAAGGAAAGAATCTATGAGATTACGTTTTCATACCCAAACAGCGGGCGTATCGTTAAGCGCACAAGAACCAGAAAACAATATAGCGAGAGTTACAATACAAGGTTTAGCTGCTGTTTTAGGAGGGACTCAATCACTTCATACAAACTCGTTTGACGAAGCCTTGTGCTTACCTACTGAAAAAGCAGCAAAGATCGCTTTACGAACGCAACAAATTATTGCAAATGAATCAGGAGCTGCGGATACAGTTGATCCTCTCGCTGGTTCGTATTACGTTGAGTGGCTTACTAACAAAATGGAAGAAGAAGCCGAACTTTACTTCGAAAAAATAGAAGCATTAGGGGGGGTTATCCCTGCAATTAAAGCTAACTTTTTCCAAAAAGAGATAGCAAACTCCTCGTATAAATATCAGAGAGAAATTGAGAGTAAAGATCGAATCATAGTTGGTGTAAATGATTTTCAATTGAGAGAAGCTTGCGCTACTCCTTTATTAAAAATAGATGAAAAAGTTGGAGAAGAGCAAATTAAGATTTTACAAGGCGTAAGAGATCAAAGAGAAGGTAAACGAGTTCAAGAGAAACTGAAGAATTTGAAACAAGCTGCGAAAGGCACTGAAAATTTAATGCCATATATAATGGAAGCTATAAGAGAATATGCATCGATAGGGGAAGTAATGACTTCTCTTAAGGAAGTGTTTGGAGAATATCGAGAAGATTCAATATTTTAAATTAGGTTAAAATTATGATAGAAAATAGAAAGATAAAAGTATTGGTGTGTAAACCGGGATTAGATGGACACGACCGAGGTGCAAAAGTCCTTGCTCGAGCGTTAAGAGATGCAGGAATGGAAGTTATTTATACAGGGCTCCATCAAACTCCGGATATGATAGTACAGACGGTTCTTCAAGAAGACCCAGATGCTGTTATGTTAAGCATGTTGTCTGGTGCTCATAAAGCATTATGTCCCGTTATTATGGATAAACTCAAGGAAAACGAAATTGATGATGTTCTTGTCAGCGTAGGGGGCATCATACCCGAGGAAGACAAACCATTCTTAGAAGAACACGGATTAAAAGGTTTTTACGGACCGGGAACAGAGCTAAAAACGATTGTGGAATTTGTGAAAAATAATTTGAAAAGATAGCTTAATATGGATTATTCTGATTTGATCGAGAAATTGCTGAACGGAAATTCTAGAGCAGTTGCTAGACTTATAACATTAGTTGAAAATGATATTAAAGCCGCAGAAAACATCGTTAAGGCAATCTATAGTCACACCGGAAATGCGTATATTTTAGGTATTACCGGATCACCTGGAAGTGGAAAATCTACTTTTATTTCTACAATAACTAAACTTTTTGCTGAACAAGGCAAGAAAATCGGGATTATTTGTGTCGATCCTACTAGCCCTATAACTGGTGGCGCAATTTTAGGCGATAGAATCCGGATGAAAGATAATTTCTCGCTGAAGAATGTATTTATCCGGAGTATGGCAAATAGGGGACAGTTAGGGGGATTAGCAAGAGCAACGGAGGATGCTGTAAAAATCTTAGATGCCTTTGGTTGCGATATAATTATTGTGGAGACCGTTGGAGTAGGGCAGTCTGAAGTAGACATCTTTAAATCGGCTCACACTGTGGTTGTTCTTTTAGTACCTGGATCAGGAGACGATATTCAGGCCATAAAAGCCGGGATCATGGAAATCACGGATATTTTTGTAGTAAATAAAATGGATTTAGCAGGATCCGATAAAAAGATCGCCGATGTTATGCAAATGTTAGAATTAAGGATGAATTATAAATACGAATCTGAAAACCACGAAGAAAACAACATGCTCAACCTAAAATGGACCCCCGAGATTATAAAAGTTAATTCGATAACTGGTGAAAACTTTGAGCCATTGCTCGAACTAATAAATAAACATAGAAAATTTTTAAAAGATTCTGGAGTATCAGTGATTTACCAGAAAAATCGAATCAAAAGTGAAACGCTCCAAATTCTAAAACATAAAATCTCACAAAAAGTTGAAGGTTTAATTCATTCAAATCCCACGATTGACGAGTATTTGCGTTTAGTTATGGATAAAAGCCTTGATCCCTATTCTATGGCAAATTTAATCATTAAATTACTAGGAATAGAATAAAGAACTCTTCTTTTTCTCTAACTGAAATAAAAAAAATAGTTTTTATTTTATTGCTCGTTTAAAAATTATAACTAAATACAAATTAACGGTTATAAAAATGAAAGATATTAATCTATCAAGTAATACCGTTTTAATCTACCGTATCATTTTTGCTGGACTTAGTTGGTTTACTATTATAGCTGGCGCAGTTTTACACGTCCTAAATTACGGTTCAATTTTCGAATGGTTTAATAGTTTCAAATCATTCACTATGCAATCAAACTTGATCGTTACTGTTTGGCTAACTTTAGCAATCATATGGCATAATAAACCAGAATCTCTTGAAAAAATCTCGGGACTTCTCAAAGGTGCTTTTACCGTCTATATCACAATAACATTAATTTTCTTTGCGATTCTATTAGCTCCTTTTTACACCCCACCCGAAGGATGGCCAGCATTTAGCAATCTTATCCTGCATTATATTACCCCAATCGCGTTTATAGTCGATTGGATCTTAACGGAAAACAAATTGAGATATAAATGGAAGTATATACCCTATTGGGTTTTCACTTATCCAGTATGTTATTTGGCGTTTATTTTTATTCATGGCACTTTTACTAGCAATTATATATATTACTTTTTTGATGTCAATGCACTAGGTATTTTAGGGGTTGCTTTATTCGTCTCAATTATATTTACAACAGGAATAATTTTAGGAATCTTATATATTGCTGTTAATAGGAGAAGAACCAGAAACTGAAAATTAAATAAATAACATTATTTCTTTTTTTTTGGATCAATCCACTCAGAATAAATCTCTTCGACAATAAGAGTCGTACTACGATTGCATTCTTTACAGTTTTCGTCGTTAACTTTCTTAAATACATAATCTCCGGGTTTAAATTCCCGAGAATATTTAGCCTTACATTCACTACACTTTAAAAC
>JAGXOB010000002.1:0-22481 GCA_019894735.1 Promethearchaeota archaeon
GTCCAAACGCTCTTAATTTTGCTACATTCCATTCTATGAAGTTATATTTTTTCTCCTCACTTTCTTTATCTGGAATAAATATGCACCTTAACCTTATAATTTTTAATTTTCTTCAATATTAGATGGTACATCTGGGAGTTCAAGTAATCTTTTAGCTTCTTCTTCTAAATCAACGCTAAATATGTCCGTAATGCCCGACTGTTGCATCGTAACACCGTAAATTCTATCTGCGTTAACGATGTTCTCCTCTCTGTGGCTGATAACCATAAATTGTGCCTGTACTGCAAATTCTTTTATGACCATGGAGACTCTGTGGACATTGGGCGAATCGAGGGCGGCATCGATCTCGTCCATAACATAAAAGGGAGCAGGATAGAACTCCTGGACCGCAAAGATGAACGAGAGAGCCACGAGCGTTTTCTCGCCTCCGCTGAGAATTTCGAGACTTGAGATTTTTTTTCCTCGGGGTCGAGCTTCTATACTTACACCTCCCTCAAACGGTTTATCTGGGCGATCGAGAATCATTTTCGCTGAACCTCCCGGAGATAATTTTTGGAAGATGCGTGCAAATTCTCGATTTATCTCGTGGTATGCTTTCATGAAGGTTCTAGTTTTTTCTAACTCTATTTTATCGATCGCATCAAGAATTGATTTCCTCTCTCGTTGTATTGTTTGTCTCCTCATATCTATCTCGTCAAAACGTTCTTTAACGGTATCAAATTGTTTAATTGCTTTTAAGTTGACAGGTTCTAAGGCCTTTTTCTTGTTATCGGCCGTAGAAATGTCAGATTGCAATCCTGATTCAGATAAATCGTCAGTAACTGGAGGTAAGGCGCCATAATCTTTAGAACGTTGATATAAAGTTTCTATTTGATCTGTTGTTATGATTTTTTTAGATTCATAATTATTTAACTTAGAATTTTCCATCGAATGATCGGCTTTTAAATCATTTATCTGTTTTTGATAATTCTTTTGCTTTTTCCACGATAAATCTTTTCCTTGAATTTCCTTGTTTATTTCTTCCTGTTTAATGCTCTTTTTAGCGTCTTCTTGTTTCAATTCGACTTCAATTTTTTCGATATCTTTTAATATAGCTTTAATTTGTTTCTCAGTGGTTTTTACATCTTCATTAAGTGATATGATTTTTTGCTCTCGTTCCTTGTTTTTGTTCAATTCGTTAAGTGTTGCTTGAGATTTTTGAAGATCTTTATTAAGTTTATTTAACTCTATCTGTGCTTTCTTTTGTGCCTCTAACTCTTTATCTTTTTCATCTCTCAAAGAATCTATTATAACTTGCACATCATCGACTTTCTTTTGCAACTCCTCTACCTGAGAATTTAGATTTTCTATATCCGTATTACATAGATTAACGCTATTGTTTGCTTCAATATTTTCTTTAGTTAATTCATCAATTGAATTGATAACCATCATGACATTCTCAAGGGCTCTTAACTTATCCATTGTTGTTTCTAAGATCTTATTTTGATCGTCAATTTGTGCCCTAAGTTTTTCAATATCTTCCCAAAAAGTATTTTTTTCTAAAGTTTTTCCCTCAATTTTTGTGTTTATAGCATCTTGTTCAATATTGAGGTTTTTAATGTTTTCTTCAGTAGTGGTTATAACACTCTTCTTTTCATCAATAGTATTATTTAGTTCTTGTATATTTTTTTCAATTTCAATAATATTTTCATAATAGGTTTGAATTCCTTGAAGTTCCTGTAAATTTGTTTGTAAATGGTCTAATCCTTTTTGTTTTACTTCCATATTCTCTTTAATTTTAGATATCTTATCCCAATAATCCTCTTTAGTTTGTTTTAGATTTTTTATTTCTCCTTCGAAATTTTCTTTTTGCTTTTCAGCTATGATAAGGTTTCTTTGGTTAATCTCGCTTTCAGATTTTTCAACTTTTTCATTTATCTCACTAATTCTGGCATTGATTTCTCCTAATCTTCTGTTACTCGAAGCCAGATCTTCTGAATCGTGTTTATTTTGAGTGTTTATCCTCGTTAAATTTTGATCAATGATATTTGAGTCGTTATTCTGAGAATTGAATTTTTCTGTGATTTCTTCAAGCTGTTTATATAATTCCTGAGATTTTGACATCGTCAGTTTTCTTAACGAAAGATATACATTTTCTAAAATTTCCATTAAATCTTGAACGAAACTATCAAATGTAGAAGTAGATTGCTGTATTTCTATATCTGCCGATTCTTTTACATTATCTATTAATTGATCTATTGTTGTATCGACATTCTCAGTAAAGAGTGTTAAAGTTTGAAGAATTGATTTGAGTGTTTCGGACATTTCAGATGCTTCGGATTTCTCTTCTGCTTCAGCTTCAGCTTCTTCGCTTACGTCTTCAACAGTTTTCATGATATCAATTATATCCAGGACAAATTGTTTGAAGTTGACAGCAGATGTTTCAATAGCTTCTGCGTTTGATTGTTGGATGTTACTTTTTATTGATTCGACAGATATGTTGATGTTCTGAGTCAACATATTTAAAATCTGCAAAATTCCTGTTATATCCTCAGTATTTCGTTCATACTCTTTTTCAGTGTTTTCAATTTTAACTAACAAATTATCTTTCTCAGTAGAAAGTTCTCCCATCCGTCTCTGTATGTTTTCTTTTTTCGTATTAAGTTTTTGCGATTCATTCTCAGTCTTAGTTAAATTATCATTTAAGGTAGAAGATTTTAAGTCTAAATCACGCTTTTCTCTTTCAAGATTTGTTAATTCTTTTTTTTGTAATTTTAATTTAGTATTGATATTTTCAATTTTTGTCTTATTATCATAGATTTCTGATTCAACCGAATCTTGTTTCAGTAATAATAGTTCTAAATCTTGCTCGTTTTTTCTATAGATAGAATCTTCTTCTTTTATTTTGGTCTTATAATCGTTAATTTCTTTAATGAAGGAATCTCGCTCTTTTAGTAACTCTTTTAAGACTTCTTCCGTATCTTTTCCCTTACTTAATTCTTTAATTTTATTCTCAGTTGCTATTTTATTCGAATTTAGCTTTTCTATTCTACTTGTGTTCATAGAAATTTCGGTATTCAGAGAGGATAGCATGGATTTGAAATCAGCTATTTTAGAATTTAATTGGGCTTTTTCCTCTCTCAAACCATTTATGAATTTTTCTAATTCTTGTTGATTATCATTTTCTTTGGAAATTTTTATATTTAAATCGTTTATGTCTTTTCTTATTAGTTCAGCTTCTTTATTGGTATTACTTATTGCTTCCTCAACGCTTCCAGACTCTCCTTTCAATTTACTAAGTTCTACTTCTAATTTCTTCTTCTTCTCTTCATTTTTTTTCACATTTTCCTTTAAAACTTTAATTTGAGCTTTATTTGATGAGATACTCTGTTTTATTGTTGAAATTTCTCCTTTGTAACCCGATTGCGTATCGTTATTATTTTTAATGGTAACATCAATTTCGGCTTGTTTCTGCTGCTTAGTTTCTATTTCACCCTTAGCTCCTTCAATCTGGCTCTCTGTTTCATTTACTACTATTGATTCCGATTCAATTAACGAATCGTACGTTTGACTTTCTTCAAGCGCCATTTGTAGATTTTCTAATGATGTGATCTCTAGAGATATCTTCTCTATTGATTTATTAGCTAAATTTAAAGATGTTTGATTTGAGGATTGCTGTGTTTTAAGCTGAGTGATGTTTTCATTAATTAATTCTCTCTCCTTCTCTTTTTCAGATATTGTTTTTTGAATGTTTTCCATTACTAACGATTCTTGTTTTAGAATTTCGTCTTGTCTTGTTATTTTTTCTTGTAATTCTTCTATAATTGTGTTAGATTCTTCTACTTTCGCTTCTAATTCATTTTCTTCTTTTCTTAATTTTTCAATCTTTAAAGCGATTAATTGGGCATTAAAAAGTTTGATTTGCTCGTCCAACTCCTTCCAAACTAGAGCGTCGTTTTTCTCCTTTTCAACTTTCTTTAATTGAGAAGAAACTTCTTTAAAAATCGCTTCAAATTGTCCAAGATCTCTCTCAGCTTTATTTAACTCCTTCATGGTAGCATCTTTCATCTCGTCGTATTTCTGTAACCCTATAAGATCCTCAATAAATGCTCTACGAGCTTCAGGATTCATATGAGTTAATTCGACAATTTTTCCTTGAAGAACGAATTGATTACTTCCATCAGGATCTACATTTGCAGTTGCAAGAGTGTTAAGAATTTGTTGTCTTGTAGCCTTTTGGCCATTCATTCTGTAGGCCCCACCCCCTCCTCTTTGTATTGTTCTATTAACTTCAAAAGTATCAGTACCACCTGGAAAAATCTTTTCGGAATTATCAAAATACAAGGTAACTGAGGCTCTATTTGAGGGATTTTTGCCTCGAGAGCCAGCAAAAATCAGATCTTCAAGACTTTTGGCTCTCATAGTTTTTTTACTTAATCGACCTAAAGCAAAAGTTAAAGCATCAATAATATTCGATTTACCGGCCCCGTTAGGCCCAACTATACAGGTGAACCCTGAGGAGAGTTTTAATGTCACTGTACGTTCGCCAAATGATTTAAATCCGGTCATCGAGATTTTTTTAATATACGTCAATTTTTAAATCGCCATTGCTTCATCCTATTATAAAATTAAAGAGTAATTTCATCTATATATATACTTACTCGGCATTTAAAAAAATAAGGTTTTAGTTTTAAATTTTTCATCTTTCGACGATAATACTTAGTCTGAAGTGCGTTGTTAATAGGTTTTTAAAATATTAATGCTTATTAAAAATTGCATCAACAATGTGCTTTAGATTTTGGGGATTAATAATCATAAAGTAAAAGTTGTAATTTAAGATATTTTCGGTGAAATATCTAAAATCATTAATATTATTTTTTTTTGAAGCATTAATAATTCCGATATTACGCATTGTTGTAATTAAGTGTTTGAAATCCTCTTCACTTTTTTCGAAATTGATTGATTCACATGAAATATCATATAATTCTTTTAGTTCATTTATTGTTATATAAAAGTTTGATTTGTTTAAGAAGTAATTAGATAAATTGTCCAGAAAAATTATGGTTAATAGTTCTGCTTCAGAAATGTATGAAAGCATGCTAAATTCGTCTGTAATTTGAAGATTATCAAATTGGTTTTGAAGTATTTCAAAGATCTCAAGATGGTTTAATTCTACTTGCTTACTTAAAAAAGGAAAGAGATCTCTAAGAATTTCTATTCCTTTTCCGGGTACAGGAACATGGTGTTCAAAAATTAGGTCTGTTATAAATTCAATCAACTCTTTATCCACTTCATGCTTGAAAGTCAACGAGATTCTTTGTTTTATAATATCGTGAAGTTCCTTATATGAGAAATAATTTAATTTCTTTTTTATATCGAATTCACTTAAAATATCTAGAGTGGAGGATTTTAAAACTTGATTTCCAGTAGAAACTAAGCTAATATTGGTTTCTTTTCCATATTGAAGAAATTTTTTAAAAACTTCTGGTTGTAAATGCTCAATGTTATTGAAAACGAATAAAAGGTTGTAGTCAGCTTTTTTACATGTTAATTTGAAGATGTTCCATAAATCAGAGATATTAGAGTTTATGATACTCTTAAAATTGAAATTAATATTTTGATGAATACCAATTTCAGAGAGTAGAGAAATGATTATTTCCTCTAAATTTTTGTCCCTACAATCTACATAAGCTTTACGAATGTTTAAGAGCTCCGGATTTAAAAACGATAAATCTCTTATAACCTTATTAATTATAACTTTCTTTCCAATCCCCTGAATTCCTTGATATAATACATTTAAGCAAAAACCATCATTAAAGGAATCTTTTAGAATTGAAAATAGAGCCTTTTCTTCGTTTTTTCTATACAGTATTTTGGGGGGGATATAAGATTGATCAAACAATGCTCGAGAGCCTACAAAACTACTATTAGTTTTTTGTGCTGATATCATAATTATGTTTAAAAATTTTTGTATTTAAACCCCTCGGAGGGGGAGAGGTCATTGGATCTAAAATCTTATAAATTGACGGTTGTTTAAACCAATTCAGAACATGTGCAAAGAATAAGAATCAAAATATAAGAATATGGCTATTAATTTCTTAGAGCCCTACTTTTTTTATGTTTATTTCACTCTTTTCTATAATTTCCTTAAATCGCAACTCTCTTAACTTTTTTGGAAAGAGTAAATCAAATTCATCGAATATAAAGCCACTTGAATCTAATGGTCCTTCAACAATTCTTAATTTAGAAGGTGAAATAAATTCTTTTACGAATGATATAATTTTACTCTGCCCGGGAAATTCGCTTTTTAAAATCTTTCCAAAAGTATTACACGCTGCAATTGGAATTCTATTTTCGAGAGCTCGGGCTTTTAAATAAATCTCCCAATTTTCCAAACCCTCTGCTCTAATTTGTGTAGGTGAGAACAATATGTCGGCCCCATTTTCTGCAGCTAACCTTGGAGTTTCAAAAAAAGCCATATCAAAACAAATTAAAATCGCAAAGCAGATATTTTTAAAGGAAAACAAAAATAAATCTTCTCCAGGTTCGAAGTTATTTATTTCATAAGAATATAAATGAATTTTATCTTGCCTTCCAATCTCTTCACCAGAATTATTAAAGAAATAACTTGTGATCCTTGGTTTAGTAGAAGTTTCCCTCTTCTCCCAAATGGCTCCTGAGATTATGCCTACGCTGTACTCTTTTGAGAGCTTTTTAATGAATTGGTAATTCTTCCCTCTTTCTTTTTGAATATTTACCCTTTTCTCATTCGTTAAGGGTACCCATCTTTCGGGTAAACAAATAATATCGCAAGAGTTATGTTTAGAAAAGAAATCATTTAATATTTTCTCTATCTCTGAATAACAATTATTACTCTCTTGGAATACTTCTGGCTGAATGCATGCAATTCGAACCATTAAACCTTACCAATATAAAATTTTTTATTGAGGTCATTAATAATATCAAAGATTTCGTCCAATTTAGAGATTTCGTAATCAGGCTTGTTTTCTTCTGCAATTTCTTCCCCTGTTATATTAGTATCGTATTTTCCTCCGCGATGAATGTAGACACTATGAATTTCATTAAGTTTTGCTGGGACAATGTCTTTATAGATATTATCTCCAACATAGATGGTTTCGTGTCCCTTGACTTTGAATTTGTTTAAGCAATACGAAAACAACTTAGGATTGGGTTTTCTAATCCCAACTTCATCAGATATTACTACTAAGTCAATTAAATCATCGATCCCTAGTCGTAAAATTTTTTCATATTGTTTGATAGGAATTCCATCAGTAATTATAGCCGTCTTTATTGAATTTTCTTTAAGTTTCTCTAAACTTTTTTTAACATCATCGTATAATGTTATAAGTTTAATTTTTTGAGCGTGGTAAGCCATTACTGCCGCTGCTTCATACCTAATTTGTTCGTTAAAAGAAATAGAAAAATTTTCATA
This sequence comes from Promethearchaeota archaeon, assembly GCA_019894735.1. The sequence goes on from JAGXOB010000002.1 coordinate 7,433, forward strand.
TTGATTTAATCGTCTAATGAAGTAATCATAATGTTTCGAGGAATTAGAACCGTATTCAGTTACAATTTCTTGTAATAAAAATAGGGCTTTTTGGCGCTCAATGTTTAACCCTAAACTTATCATCGCATCGATACCCTTAATTCTTGCAATTTGAGAAAGACCTGTTGAATTATAGAGACAATCGTCAAGGTCAAATCCTACAAGTTTTATAGGACACATAATATTTCTAAGGAAAACCTTCTAATTTCATTTAATTAAAATAAATTTATTTATTTTTATGAATATATAACCTTTAATATTAATTTATTCTAGGTAAAACTATTAAAAATTTAAGGAAAACCATAAAAGAAAATTAAGTGGAGATTCATTAATTGAAACCAATTGTAGCTTTATCGTATTTCCATCGAAAAATAGGTCCGCTAGTGTTCTATTCCTATCCCGAGAACATGCTAGGCGAACAACTTTCAGCTAGAATAGCAAATATAATGGATCAAACGGTTAGTGAAGGGTTCTTTACTCATTCTTTTGACAAAAACAACTCAAATAATTACTATTTCGAAATCTATTCAGATTGGGCTCGTGGAAATAAAGAAATGTTAATGGTTTCCATTATTTTTGACGCACAAATTAATTCCGAAATTGAACAAAGTGTAAATGTATTATGTACAGAATTTTTAGAAAAGCTCTTATCTAATGAAGAGATTTATACTGCATTTTACATTAACGATATCAATAATTTTGATGAGCCCGACAAGGATCTTATCTATAAAAACAATTCCTTGATAAAATTATGGGTTAAAGAATTGTACTGGGCGGCACTTGAAGACACGAGAGAAAAAAGCGAAGAAGAAAAAATTGCTACTTTATTGAATAAGAAATTCATATTCCTAACTCTAAAAAAATTATCAAAGGGACCAATTGCAATAGATGGATTAAGAGAATGGTATAATGATACATTTCCAAAGTTAGATTTTAAAGAGCTAATCGATACACTGGTTTCAAAACAATTTATATTTATCAATCAAATCGGAATTGTAGAAAAATATGTGTTACTATTAAAAGAAGTGAATGCTGAAAGAATCCCTCCTGATAGTGTAATTGAATATATTGATGAAAATCCCGATTTAATAGAGCTCGAATTAATAGAGCTATTTCTTCCCAAAGTTCAAGAGTATTTTAGCATCTATGAGAACAAAAATAAGAGAGAGTTAGAGGAAGATTCATTCACATTATTTCAAATCGTGTCGGACCCTAAAAAATACAATCTTCTTTCAGAATTACGAAGTGGATTAATCTCCAAAGACAAATTACCAAAGTTAGTCTCAAAACGAGCTTTAGATCATTTAAATTCCTCGCTTTCTTTCCTAAAAAAGCATGATGTTATTGAAGAATTAAAATACAAAAACGAGCGTTATATCTTTTTAAAAACCAATATTCAAATAAGTACTGCATTTCCAGAATATTTAAGAAAATCGTTACCTAAAGAATCTAAACCGGTTATAGCAAAAAAATATAAACCAAAGGGTGATTAGGAAGATATGAGTGAAGAAGAGGAATCAGTTCAAGAATTTAAGTGTTTACTTGGAAACATGGGTATGGATATTTTTTTTGCTATTGATAAAGGCGCAAAAGATTTTGAAACCATGAAAATATTCTCCGGACTTCCCATGGCATGTATTAAAGGAAGAGTCCCAGTGCTCTTGGAGCTAAAACTCATTATAAAAAATAATGATGGCTATTTCTTAACTAATAAAGGTTTAAGTTTTAAGGAAAAAATCAATTCCAACTAATAATTCGAATTTAAATTTCAGTTTGGGGCGACAGCGTCATTGCTATGAGCAATAGCTCTTTCAATTGTCATAAGTTCATCATCAATCTAAATTCTCATTCTCATTTTGATCGTTATTTAATATATTTATTTTCCTTGGAAACTTCCTTTCGTAATATCCCGGGGTTTTTAGACCCCCGCCTTCAGCTAATAACTTCTCTAACCCACCCTTTTCCTTTATCCGATTTTTTAGTGTATTATAATCCTGGATGTCCAACTCATCTTTCTCTAGAAGATAATCTAAAATTTCTAAAGCATCCTCATTTTTTTTACACCGTCTAATAAAATCAATCGCACCAGGATTATGTAAGTCTTCGCAATATTTAGTATCCTGACATACTTTGGGTTTATCCTTAACTTGTTCAATATCATAATCAACGCCCTTGATCTTTAGAGATTTCTTCTTTTCAGATAACTCACGCATTAGTTGAGGAAATTTGTTCCCTAATTCCTCCGTGTCGTAAGCTATTTTCAAACCGTCCTCATCGGTAATATCGAAATTCTTCTTTTTTCCTGTGTCCTTTTTTTCTTCTTTTTCCATGTTTTCAAGCTTTAAAATATTTGAGGGTGTGTTACTTATAGAAATCAGAGTGAAATTATAAAATTATTCACAATACAAAAAGACGATAAAATAATAAAATTAATTAATTTTAGTTGATTTCAATATTTATTACATAATTAGAGATTGCCTAAATTATGAAGTCTGGATATAGCCACGTGAAGGATACATTCGAAAAACACGAAACTGGTTACAAAACAACTCACTGGGAAAGAGGAATTGAATATCGAAAAGGAAAATCGATTGAACGTGTCGAAAGACCAACTAAATTACATAGAGCACGTACCCTCGGTTACAAAGCTAAGCAAGGGTACGTCGTCGTTCGAGCCAGAATCAGAAAAGGTGGAATGCATAAAGTTCGACCTAAACGAGGAAGAAAACCCAGAGCTATGGGGGTCTCTAAATACACAACCGGCAAAAATTTACAATGGGTAGCAGAAGAACGCGTTCAACGAAAATATCCAAATCTAGAGGTATTAAATAGCTATAAAGTGTACGCCGATGGAAGAAGTTGGTATTACGAAGTTATTATGGTTGACCCAAATCATCCCGTTATAAAATCTGATCCAAAAATTAATTGGATTTGCGAACCTCAACACACCCGAAGAGTTACTCGCGGGCTAACTTCTGCAGGCCATAAAGCTAGAGGTTTACATAAGAAAGGATGGGGTTCTGAAAAGACGAGACCAAGTTTAGGCGCAAATAAAGGCCGCGGCAAGTAAAAATCCATTATATTGTTTTCTCTTTCATTAAAACTTCTATTTTTTACTTACTAACTTTAATAATTATTGGAAACTATGATATTTTGATCTAATTTTTCCCTTATGAAATTTTTGTGTTCTGCTAATAATGGTTAATATTTCAAAGTTTGGCGAAGATTATTTACTATTGGCTCTACGCATAGACAAGCATATTAAGGGATACGTGGATTTCTACTACGGTCCAGAAAAACTTCGTAAAGTTGTTGAAAATGAATCTCTAACATCCCCTAGTAAATTGTTAAAGGATTCAATCGTTTTAATTCAAAAAATAAAAACGCAGGGATACAGTAAAGAACGCGAGCATTATTTAGAAACATTATTAACAGCAATGAAAACCTCGATTGAGATTTTGATTGGTACTGAAATTTCCATTAAAGATCAATTTAGAAAACTTTATGATTTAGATCTACAACCTGCCGACGAAGCTGAGTTATATAATCTAAAAGAAGAGTATGAGGAAGCTTATAAAGGATCTGGGACATTAGAAGATCGAATGCATAGATTAAGAATTACTCGAAAAGTTCCTGAATCTAAGGTGTATAAATTCTTTAAAAAAGCAGTTGAGATTACAGAAAAACGGACGAAAGAATTATTCATTGATCTTTTACCAATTAATGAAAAAATAATTATAGATATTGTAAAAATTGATGAATCAAAAGAGAAGATAAAGTGGAGCTGTTATAATTGGTATTTGGGTAAATATACAAGTCGAATTGAGGTAAATCCTAATTATCAAATGTACTGGACCGCTTTTTTATCTTTTTCTTCTCATGAAACATATCCTGGACATCATACTGAATTTGTACTAAAGGAAAAAAGACTATATCGCCAATTTAATCAATTTGAGCATTCCATTTTAATTCTCCATTCGCCAAAATTAGTAATTTCAGAAGGAATCGCCAACAAAGCAATTTCTATACTCTTTTCAAATCAAGAGGTAGCTGAAATTGGATTAAAAGAATTTTGCTCAGATCCGTCAAAAGAAGTATCTCTTGAAGAACTGGAGCTACAAGATAAAGTGAAAGCTAAAATTCCTCTTTTTTGGTATAATTTTGCCTATCATGCATTAGTTGATGGGTATGATGAGAAAAAACTAAAGCGATATGGAAAAAGTTTTGAAATTTTTAGTAAAGAGGATATAATTACAGGAATACAAAGAATTTCAAATCCCACATATTCAAACAACGCTTTTATATACTATATTGGAAACAATCTTTTACAGAATTATGGAGATGTTCCTTCGCTAAAAGATTTTCAAAATTTACTTGTTAATCCAATTTTACCATCTGATTTAATTTAACAAAAAAATTCTTGCTTTTCTAATTTTAAATGTTTATAAATTAAAGTATACGAAACTGATAATTAACTAAATTTTGTTGATGTTTATATAAACCAATTAAAAATAAAGTCTGTAAGAAAAAAAGATAGAATTATCTTCAAAATTCAGACTTCAAATTTAAAAAATTTAAAACAGTTATAAGGTGGATAAAATGCCCGGTCGAGCTGGAGTAACTCCTTAATTTGGTGCCGCTTACAAGAGTTCTTAAATAATGGACTCTTTGTAAGCCCATCTTTATTTATTTTCTTTTTTTGTTAAAAACTTAAAGAAATTAAGAACCGACTGGCTTTTTATTGAACTTTAAATAAGTAGTGTGGAAATAACTTAATGAAAAAACTTGAAAGGTTAAATAAATTCGTTAAAGTAAGTAATACTTTTATTATTTTTAAATTTCCGAGAAGTGTGATTAAAAGGCCTGGCCAAACTGGTGCTAATCCTTAAATTGGTGTTTTTTTTCGGAGTGTTTTACATTAGCACTCTTTAAAAGAATACTACTTATTTTTCTTTCTTTTTTTGATGAAAACGTCCCATTTCATTGTAAAATATAAAAAATTACTATAATTTGTTAACCGACAGAGTTAAGCCTCCATCTATTATAAAATTCTGCCCTAAAATGTAATCAGCAGCTGAAGAAGCTAAAAATAGTGCTAAATCCGCTACCCATTTAGCTTCTCCAATTCGATCTATTGGAAGTTTTACTCCTCTTGTTTCTAAGAATTGTCGTATTTTAACAGGATTATTATCATATATGGGTGTAAGAAAAACTCCAGGAGAAATTGCATTAACAGTTATATCAACGGGACCGAGTTCAAGAGCCCAGAGTTTTGTGAAAGCTATAATTGTGGCTTTACTTGCGCTATATATACCAACCATTGGGTTAATTCCGTTAGCAGTTCCAGCACAACTGGCAATATTAATGATTTTAGCCCGAACTGGTTTAAAATGGCGTTGAGATTTCATTTTTCTGAAAAAAGTTTTAGTCACATTCCAGGTTCCTTTAGCATTAACTCCCATAACTTTGTCGTAAGTCTCTTCTGATGCGGATAGAGACTTGTAGGCGCCACCATCGATTCCCGCGTTATTGATTAGCACAAAAACATTATCAAACTTTTCAAATACTTGTTTTTTCATTCTTTCAACTTCTTCTAACTTCGAAATATCAGCTAAGACGAGGAGGATTGGTGTTGAAGGGAATTGTTTTAAGACTAAATCGCGTGTTTCTTCCAAACCAGCCATGTTAATATCGTTCAAGGCAAGAGAAGAGCCCTTTTCAGCAAATGCGATAGCCATTTCTCTTCCAAATCCACTACCTGCCCCTGTAATTAGAGATACTTTTCCGCTTAAAAATTTATTATCTGACAGCATAAATTACCTTTTAAAATTATGATTAGGTATACTCACCATTGAATTAAATGTTTATTTAAAAATTAAAAAAAGTAGAGTTAATAGAATTTCATTCGATAATTAACCGTACAATCCACGATTTCTCTTTAAAGTCCCTATTACTTTCATAGCAATCGGTGTTTCAAAAGCGATATCTACATCGATTACAGCCGGTTTTTTAGAATCTATTGCTCTTTGTATGGCAGGCTTGATATCTTCGGGGTTTTCAATTTTTTCTCCATAACAACCGAAACCTTTAGCTATTTCTGCGTAATTTGTTGGGGGTAAATCTACGTCGCAATATCTTTTATTGAACTCTCCTTTTTGCTTGCTTTTGATCATGCCCCACGCACAGTTATTTGCTACAATTATAATTATAGGCAAATTTAAGCGAACTAGAGTATCTAGTTCTTGTACGTTAAACATAAAACTGCCGTCTCCGTTGATAACGACAACGAGTTTATCGGGATTAGCAATTTGAGCACCTATGGCGTAAGGGATACCCGTACCTAGATGCCCCATGGTTAATGGGAAGTAAAGAGTTCTTGGATCGCGAGGAAAATTACTAATTAATCCAAATGTAAAAACTGCGATATCACCACCATCAATTACTAATTGAGAATCATGTTTTATTGAATCCAATACTTCGTATGCAAGTCTTTCTGGCTTCATAGGTAATTTATCGTATTTCAACAGTTTTTGAATCGCTAAAGTGTCGTTTTTCCTAACCTCGGTAAGGTAAGTATTCCATTCCGTCCATTCAGTGATTTTTTCTTTAGGGAGCGATGTTTCCATTTCATTGAGTAATTGGTGTATTACGGCTTTCGCATCGCCGACAATTGCCACACTAACTTTTCTATTTCTTCCTATCATTTCTGGGTCGATGTCGTTCTGGATTATTTTCGCGTTTGGGTTCCAGATAGGAGGAGCTCCATAGAGTATTGTGTAATCCCATTTAGCACCAAAAGACATAACGACATCCGCTTCAGATACTGCTTTTCGGTAAGCGTTAGCAACTAGGTATGAGCCAACATAAGTTTCACTGCGAATATCTATGGTGCCAACACCGTTTATGCTTGTACCACAAGGGATTTTATAAGTTGTAGATAATTTTTTTAGCTCGTTAGACGCATCAGAGGCGTGAATACCCCCACCTGCAACAATTAATGGTTTTTTGGCAGATTTTAAAATTTCTATTGCTTTTTTAATTGCGTCTGGATTTCCAATAGGTTTGTCAAGGGGTCTATATTGCTCTGGATTTATTATATTTTTTAGATCCTCTTCAGAAGCTTTTCGTACAAGGGCAGTTTCTCTAAGCTCAAGGAAAACGGGGCCCCTTCTGCCTGACATTGCGGCTTTAATAGCTCTTTGTATTGCTTTTGGAATCTCATAGGGTTCTTCAACTGAAATCTGTAGTTTAGTAATCGGTTCCATTAATTTCATTTGGTCTAATCCACCTTGGAGAATTCCAGTATCGTCGAACATTCTAGCGATTTGTGCACCAATAACAAGAAGTGGAATAGAATCTGCCCACGCTGTGGCTACTGCCGGTACGAGATGAGTGACACCCGGCCCCGCAGTTCCTAAGCACACACCTATTTCGCCTGTCGCTCTCGCCCAAGCATCTGCCATGTGTCCTGCCGCTTGTTCGTGGCGAACCATAACAGTATCAATACCTTCTTCGCGTCCATATCGTTCTATAGCGTCATATATCCTCAATAATTCTCCGCCAACAAGTCCGAAAATCTTAGTAATTCCCTCCTTAAGAAGGCTTTTAACAACTAGATCACCACCATCTAAAGGATTAATGTTTTGTTTAGACATAAATTGAAGTATTATAAATGAAAAATAAACTTTTTTACAAAGATAGAATGTGAGAAGATTCTGAATTTTTCACTTAATTATTTGATACTTTCGGCAAAATCGAGAGTTCCGGTCGGTTTTTTTAACTGAAATTCTTCGTTTAATATCATTTGTTTTAATTGTTCAGCTAATAAAATTGCCCCGGCACGATCAGATTGCCTTAATACAACAGGAATGTCGCTTCCTTCAAATGGAATTGATTTGAGATCTAAACTAAAAGCGTCTGGACACAATCGCACGCAGTTGCCACAATTAAAACATCGTGATCTATCAATTGCCACGATAAGTTCATTTCTTATAATGAAAGCGTCTGTAGGGCATTTACCGATAACTTTACAATCATATCCTTTTTTGCACGCATCAGGAGTAAATTTCATTACGAAATTATTTTCCCAGACATCCCCATAAGTGATTTCTCCCACTTTTTCTCTTCCAACGAGGCTTAGTATCTTTAATTTAACATCTCTGTCGGATTTTACGATGTCATTAAACACGCGTTCATTGAGAATAGGAATTGGAACCGCTATCGAACAGATAGGCTCAAGACCGTAGGATGTTTTAAACGCCCCCATAAATTCAGGACTCATTTGATTCATAGGAGCAATTGTCATCATATTTGGTTTTTCTATGTAATTACGAGTACCTGGCCCCATAAGGTAACCAATAGCTCCGTTCACTAGAAGTGGGGAACCTACGCCAAAAGATTGAAATTCGGGATCGTTTTGAAATGGATTTAGAGCGCCACAACCAGAAAAAGTAATTTCTGATTTATTAGGTTCAAAAGGAAGGCATGAAAATATTGTGTCTACTTGGTATGACTCACAATTAAGCATTGCATTGTAATTTTTTATAGCCTGTCTAGTCCCCATTAGTTTAGCGTATTGCATATTGTTTAAAGTTAATTCTTTTTCGATTTTTTCTCCTTCACTACTTTTAGCGAGAATTTCTACAGGTTTACCTTCAACGAGTTCTCTAAATAAAGAACCCCCACAATAGTTTTCTCTTGTGTGGCTTTGAGCTGTTCCGTAAACAATAAGATCAGCAATACCTAAATATTCATTAGGGCATGGACCGGGAAAAGCTTGTATACCATTTATACTAATCTCAGTAAATTTCCTTAGCGTTTTAGGTGAGCTCAGTCTGAAAGAAAATACACCCATTATTCCACTCATCAAACCTTTGGTGGCTGTAGTTATTACATCTATATCTTCAAACTTAACCTTTTCTCCGTCGTTTATGCGTGTGATAAATTCTTGAACGGTAATAACATTCGCAGTGCCACTACTAATTTTATTCCTTATTTCAGAAAGCTTTCGTTTATTAGGCATAAGAACAACTTATATTATAATACAGTATAACATGTAAAATATTTATTCTAATAAAATTTTTTTTATTTAAAACAACTAAAAACACTAAAAACGCTTGTTTAAAATCCAATTTTGAAAGCAGAGGTTATTTCTTATTGTCCTATTTTGAATCAAGATTAAGACTAAATCCTAGTAACTTCGGAGATATTGAGCAGAAATTAAATTTTTGCAGAGATTTAAGGATCAATAATTTAATTATAGAGTTCGAAAATAGCGTGAATAAGATAACAACAGAGTTAGAGGAAAAAATTAACAAATATCCGGAATTGAAATTATATTATCGTCTAACTATTAAGCCAAAAAATCTAGACCATTTAAAAGAAAGACTTAACCAAGCGAAAGATTTCTCTGGTATTGTTTCAGTAGAGTCGTCCGATAGAAAAGTTCAAATTCAAGCCGCTAAAGATTCTCGAGTCGACCTTGTTTCATTTTCGGCTGAACACATAATTAAGACAATAACTCCGGGTGTATTGTCTCTTACAAAACAAAATAACTCGTATATTGAGTTTTCCTTAGGACCAATAATGGTAAAAAATAAAACGACTCAATCAAGGTTTCTTAGAAGTTTATACCGCGCTTTACAATTAGCTATGCAATTAAATACTAACTACATTATTAGTGGAAATTTTGACGATGTATTTAAGTTGAGACATCCTAGAGCGTTAGTTAGTATTTCTCACACATTATTGGATATACCCTTGTTGAAAGCTAAGAAAGCTTTTTCTGAAAATGTGATAGCTCTTATCAATCGTGCTAAAATACGTCAAGATAAAAACTACATTGAACCAGGAGTTAAGTTTATCAAAAGAGGTGATACCCAATAGTCAAAAAAGAGAGACATAGGTACATACTATTTAAATTAATAAAAGAAGACAAATCCGTTTTTACCCAAAGAGATATTATAAATTCAGTATGGGCGTCAATTTGGAAATATTTTGGATTAAAAGAAGCAAGTAAAGTAGGCTTGTGGTTGCTCGATATTAATGCTGTAAATGGTTTCGGCATTGTTCGGTGTTCTCACCATACAAAAGAAATAGTAATGTCTGCATTGACTCTAATTACTGAAATTTCGGGGAATATTGTTATCATTTCGCCAATTAAAACTTCCGGAACTATTCGTAGTATTAAAAAAATAAAAGAATTAATGGAAACTAACAAGTAAGTCTTACGTATTTATAAGTTAAAGAAGGGATAATGACGAATCCTAATCTAACATTAGCTGAAATTAAAAAAGTAGGTAAATTTTCCGATCTTGATATTGATATATCTCTATCACACATTAAAAATATTGAAAATTACAGATATTTGCTAATAATCAAAAACGAAACTGCCAGCTTTGCAAAATTGACGATATATCCTATCAGTAGAGAGAAAGCTCTTAAAGTAATAATTACTAGTTTAACTCAAATCGATGAACAAATTGAAATTTTTTATAAAAAACTTCAAAAATATAATATAATTCATTCTTCAGGATTAGTTTTTATAGACGGAGAGATATATTTTGAATGTTATCTTGATATGACTTTAGGGGACCAAAAATTTAAAAATTTAAAAATATTTCTGGATAAGAATAAAAGTAAATTCAAAGATATAAAATTAGAAGAATTAAGTTTATCTAAAAGAAACGTGAATCTTAATGGACAAATGGAAAATTAATTTGAAATTCTCTGATGGAACGGTAAATGAATTAGAACTATACGATGCAAAAGCGTATTTTAATGGATATTTAAAGTTAAAGAGATCATACTTTATACGATTGGTTAAAGCTATTAAAATGACAAGAAAATATACTACGGGACATGCAATAGAGAGAGTAATTGGACCTGATGCAATGGACTGGATTGAAAACGCTTGGATGTTACTATTAATCAAAGATAACGAAAAAAAGAATCCGTTTTGGTTTCTTCTAAAAAGAGAAATGGATTTATCAGGCTTATTAATTGCGATAGGACCAAAATCGTTTGCAGAATATAATAATAGTAATCTGCTTGAAGCTAAGCGAGATATAAAACGATTGATAAATTATATTGTAGCTTATTTAACTAAGTTTAATTGTAGCGTCCTACTCCCTAATTATCTCTCGTGATTCGTAAATAAATCTTAAAATGGTAGTTTTGAGTTCTTTCTCTTAAGATAAAAGAATTGTAGATATTTGATTTGAAATCCTTAAAAAATGATAAGATAAAGAAAAAATATTAAATTTAATTTTAATTATCAATTTTATAAAGTTTCTTTATTTAAAAGTAAAATTAAACAAGAGCTTAATTGAAAAAAAAGTGGCTAAATACCTGTGAAGAAAAATATAACAAGAATAATATCTCTTATGATTATTGCTCAAGTACTCCTTAGTTCAGCATGTTTAATAATTAATATCAATGGAACCCCAATCGAAACACGTGTGGGATTTGGAACCGCTCCAGTTATAGATGGAGTTATAGATGTAACAACGAACGAATGGAACACTGCGAAAAAGCTTAGTATTGACTTGTTTCGAAATTTAGAAAATCAAAGCAATGGATTACCCATTGATTTATGGATATTACAAGCAGAATTGAGTTTAAATTTCTTAGTTCGGTTCGATTTTGATGATCATAGTTCAAGCGAATTTGATAATGAATTCATAGGAATATTAATAGCAGATTGGGAAGATAGTTTAAATTTTACTGACGCTAAAATTGTTCAGTTTTCAAATATAAGTGAAAATACATTGGAATATCTAGATTACTATATTGAGGATGATACTTACTATGAGGACGTTATTTCTGATGGAGAGGGAATTGCTAGTTTAGAGAGTAATGAAATTGTTTACGAATTTTCAATGCCCGTTGAAATTGAAGACGGTGGAATAGAAGATGTAGAATTGGAGCACGGTGTTGAATTTGATTTTGAAATTGTCTTCGGTAAAACTGCAAATTATCCTGGGGGCATTATTATTTCAAATATTGTTTCAATCTACTTAGAGTTTCCACCTGGGGCTCCACCAGAAGATTGGAGTGAAATATTAATGTCAATCTCAACAATTGTCATTTTTTCTACAATAGGGGCTCTCTACATATTTTATATATATCGAATTACTCAACTCAAGAAAAAAATCGAAAGAATAAGGAGTTAAAATGTCAAAAATAAGAAAAGATCCTACCAAATCGGAATCGAATAAAAGAAAGCCAAAATTTATTGAGAAAGCTGCTTATCGTTCAGTTATATTTTCCGGCATACTTGGAGGTTTATTTTTAGTAATATCGATCATGTTAAATGGAGAATTCTTTATTATATTTACGAGTGATGATCTACTCTGGGTAAGTATCGATGTACTTCTCAAAGTTATTACAATTTTATTCTTCTACTTCTTTATGATGATTAGTATCGGAAATTACAAAGAATTAACGGGAAAACCTTTAGATTTAAAGATAATATTGCTTATATTTTTCCTTTCATTAATACAATCGTTTAAGAATTCCATGGTTTTCTCTTTCACTCTTATAGGTTTATTAGTAATAGTAGTTTATTTGTATGTAGTTCAAGATAACTAAATAATATTAGCTTTTTTTTATTTTTATTTCAATGTTAAAGAATTTATGTTTTTTTATTGGGCATTAAGGAACTAGAATAGATCACGACGAAAATACATTAGATTCTTTTGAAGTCGCATTGAAATATTTCAATTAAGCTGGAATTTTATTGTATATAAGAACCCACTCAATGTTATAAAAGGTTTAGTCGAAAAAGGGATTGATGGAATTTTATTCGATAATTATAAAAATATAAAATTTACAAAACACTGGTTAGAAATAATCAATCGAGTTTCTTAATTTTAGATGTTCCAGTAGGAAGCACGAGTATAATGTCATCTAGGGGTAAAATTTTCGCCCATTTCTTTTTTTCAGTTTCTAATTTATTCAGAAAAATTGATTTGATTTCTTTTGCTAACTTTCCTTTTGTATCTCCAGATTTGGACGGATTAACTATAACTAAATTTGTCAAGTTTTTAAAGGCATTCGTTGGTCCGCATAAAATTTGTGGATAGAATAATTGAGACTCAAGATCAGATTCGTTTTTGATTTCTAAGAACTCCAAGGCGAGAGCTAGTTCTGTTTTAGCATCTTTAATAATATTTTTTTTCCCTGAAATCATAAAGCTTCCTTTGGGTAAATATTCACCACTAGGTGGTGTTTTAGACACTTGATCGGGGAGAACATAAAATACATCAACAACACCCCAATTTTCTTTCCAAGCTATTGAATAGCTCGCAACGAAATCTGCCGTTTCTTTTATTGTATTGGCAGGTATCTCTTCATTTTCAGGATTTTTAATTACTGCTAATGGCGATCCTGGAAAGTTTGCATGAAATATTAAATCACTAGGAGAAATATATTTCTTAAATATTGCCTCATTCGAACTTGCATCCCTACCGCCAATTACTAAAAATCCATCTGAAGATGTAAACCATCTAAATTTTGCATACCACTTTGTTGCGGGTCTCTTTATTAGAAAGTCAACTTCTAAGTCAATTGATTCTTTCTCAATAGTTAATTTTCTAATTTTCTCTTCTGTCTTTTCAATGGCCGGAAGGGTTCCTTTTAGCTTTCTTTCTGCTTTTTTGCCTTTATTGTAAATTTCATTAGCATTTTCGCCAACTGTTTTATTTAAATCTAAATACACTTCGTTTTTGTTAATAGAAACTACAACTTGACGCGTTGCGGGAACAATTCTGACAAAAAATATTAAATCTTTAAAATTATCATTTTTAGCAATTTGTAATTTAGTATCAATTTCCACTAGATTATGACCTTTTTCTTTAGCTTCCAAAATTACATTAAAAAGTTTTTGAATAGTGTTGAAATTAGCATAAATAAAGGCTCCTTGTTCGTAATACATATCTTTTCTTTTTTTAAGGTCTTCGAGATATTCTCGTTGACTTTCTAAGATTTTTACTTGAGATTTTATTTTTTGATTTACAGCATGGTCTTGCGGCGTAATCATTTTAGTAGAATCTATTTTAGAGAAGTATTCGTCTACAGCTTCATTAAAAGAGTTGAAATTTCTTTTTTGATTATTCTTATAAAGTGCTAATTCAAACGGAATGACGGATATCTCTTCTCCCTTCTCATTAACTACTATACTTGCCTCCATAACACCAAAAAGAAGTTGATTCCTTAATTTTTTAAAAGCGTTAAACAAAGAATCTATTTCATTTTGATTTAAATCTCCTCCCAATTGATTTTTTGCAACTCCGGCTTTAAGACATATCTCTTCAGAAATATCCCCAGAGATATTAATATTTCTTGCGAGAATTTTTACTAATTCACCTTCAAAATTATGGATAATTTCGTGAAAATCTTCTTGTGTGATATTTAGAAAGTCCTTTCCCCGAGATTTGGGAAAGGTATATTCTCTATTAGCTAGGATGTCACGGTCTCTATATTTACTATAAATTTTTGCGATTTTTACAATGTTATCCTCGTCCAATACAATATAATTTCCTTTATTGAATAATTCAATAATAAATTTCCAAGGTTTTCCCTCTGCATTACTTAAATCGAATACAACAATTCTATCAAAATTATACTGATTTACTGATAATATTTTTCTATGTTTCAGAAGTTTTCTTAAAGACATTATATATTGGCTTGGGTATTTCGGAACAGGGTAACTATAGTCCGTAAAATTGATACGCGAATCGTTTTTAACAATTAAAACCTTTTTTTCGTTTAATTTAGTTTTAATTTTTAGGATTAACATATCTCCATCGATGTCAAAGACATTGTCTATTTTTCCTTGTTGTAGAATTGTATCTAATTCTTTCGTAATAGCAAATACATCAAAGTTGGAAAATTTGATATTTTTTTTCATTGTCGTTTAGCCATTCAATAGAATACCAGTTTTATTATTAGATATACTTCTATGATTTTCTATTTTTCCTTTTATAGGAGATATTTTAATTACAAAAAC
>JAGXOB010000002.1:22578-70181 GCA_019894735.1 Promethearchaeota archaeon
AAATTACAAAATTTTAATAAAAAAAATAATATTTATAATACTAATTATGGTCAAAAAAGATAAACGGAAATCGAAAAGGGTTAATATTAAAAAAGAACGTCAAAAACTAATAAAAGAGAAGAAAAAGCTCCATCCAGATCAAGATTTTCAAATAGATAAAAAATCAACTAAAAAGATTGATATTCGACTTGAAAAAGAAACTAAATTATATTGGATACGAGCGATTACAGCAGTGTTGAGTGGTTTATTAGGGAGATTACTATTTGGTATCCCAAATACCAATTTTGTTTTTGGTTATTTGTTATTGATTTGGATGTTGTGTTTCTGGTTTATTACTCCTTTTGGTGTTAGTTTTCTTGTTTTGAAATATAAATATGATAAAGAAGAATGGAATTGGAAGAATATCATAAAACCAGGGATAGGAATTTATTTCTTTTTATTTATGATCGTTTCAGTAGTTACCCATACCTTTCTAGCCTTCATTTAGCTAATTATAAATGAATGGTTTGTTTAATCCTTTTCTCTATCTTTTCCTTAGAGCTAAAAACAATTTCATCCAATTTATAAATTCTATTACAATATACGCATTGAATTTTTAATGGCTTTTCTTCGAGCACATTGAATTCAGTGTCTATTGGTTCCTCTGAATTAGATATACACGTTTTACTCTGGCACAAAATCAATTGTTTAATAATATCAGGGAGTTCTACTTTTTTTTTTTCGATAACTTTATAATCTTCTATCAAAGAGATCTGAGCGTTCGGTGAAAGTATTGAAATCTGCTGCATTTGAATTTTATTAAGAAATTCACCCTCGATTTTTATAATATCTTTTCTATTATATTTCTTTGAGGACACATTAACGCCAATTGTCATAAGGTTTGGAGATTCACCAAGTCCAGTCAAATTGAGGATTGTTAAAGCATATCCGCTATCTATATGGTCAATAACTGTACCTTTCCTTATTTTATCAATTTTTAATTTTTCTTCGCTCATGTTCTTATTAATAAAATTTTTTTATTGAAAAATGTTGTGAATAAATATCTTCAGTTTTTTAAGCTAGTAAGAATCTTGATAGAAAGAATAAAACTGTTGATAATACAAAGTTATATGATAAATTATCATCAATATCAAGATCTAAAAAATCTAAAATACCTATAATTATGGTTCCAACTAATGGAAGCAGAATTAAAGTCAAGAAATTAATTGTGTATAGTTGATTTAAAAATAGCAATGTGATAACTCCAGATAAATATGCCACACTCATTCCTGCAATTAAACCTTCATATGTTTTTTTTGTTCTACGAATTTTATTACGTCCGAATTTTCGCCCTATCAAATTTGCTGCCATATCTCCAAAAATAGACATGGTCATTGATGTGCATATAGTAAATGGTCCAATAGGTTGAAAAGGTCCGTACAATAGGATAATTGAAAAGCAACCGATTCCCATTGAGATGTGCGGACCTAATCTCATATGACGTTCTTTTTTCCTAAGAATTTTATTTACAGATTTTAAAGGATAAAGTTTGGGCTTTAAAATTCTGATAAAGTCAGCCGTCAGGAGACCAATTAAGGACACTCCAACCAAAAAAACTACTAAATATTGTGTAAAAATCATTTTATTGGCTTCGATGTTATAAATGGAAAAGAAAATATCTGAAATTATATTTGGGAAAAACTCTAATATGTAGACAAAAAAATTTTGAACTAGAAAACCAAGCGTGAAATAGAAAAAGGCAATCCCTAAAACAACTAAGTGAGTTAATTTTCTATAGAGTTCATATTTAAATGGGAGTTCCTCTGTTAAGTTTGAGGTATCTTCTTCCTTTGTTTTTTCTAATAATTTAAATTTCCGCTTTTCCCTATAAACTGAAAAGGAAAAATGAGGTAGGAAAAAAACGATAAAAGTTATCATAAAAATATCAAATGGGAAAACGATAAAACCAATTTTAGAAATGTTTAAAGCATTTATGATTATGTTAATTGAGATGCTAAATATAAGTAATAGTGAGTTTACTAAATTATTAATAAAAGCTCCTTTTTCGTTTCTCTTTTTCGCTAAAAATGCTATATACAGTGAGATAATTCCATATAAATACAAAATGCACGTAATGATTAGTGATAGTAGATCCAAAAATCAACATTCTCTTTAAGTTTCTTATAGATAATATCTGTGAAATTTTAAAATCTTTATTAAAATTGAATAAAAAAATTAAAAAAAAGGGTATTTAATTTTCTAAAAACGAGTTTCGTCGATATTGGGCATATCAGGTGCAGTTAATGCTTTTTGAATTTCCTCGTTCGGAAGTTCATAATCTACTAGATTGCCTACTAAGTATTCCTTATACGCTAATAAATCAAAAAATCCGTGTCCACTTAAGCAGAACACTATGTTTTTCTTTTCATTGTTTTCTTTAGCTTTTAAGGCTTGATCAATCGCTTCTTTTACAGCGTGAGCCGCTTCAGGTGCTGGTAGAATACCTTCTGTTCTAGCAAACATTAATCCCGATTCAATAATTTCAGTTTGATGATGCATAACAGACGACATTATTTTTTTACTAGATAATATTGATATAATTGGCGCCATTCCATGATAACGTAAGCCTCCTGCGTGAATTGGACTTGGGATAAAGTTGTGCCCTAAAGTGTACATCTTTAATATTGGAGCCCTTTTCGCAGAATCTCCGTAATCCCATCTATAATCTCCTTTAGTTACGCTTGGACAGGCTCTTGGTTCCACTCCAACGATTTCTAAATCAGGATATGCTCCATGTAGTTTATCTCTAGCGAAGGGAATCATTAAACCACCTAGGTTAGATCCTCCACCCATGCATCCAACTAAAACATCGGGTTCAACACCAATTTTATTAAGTTGAGTTTTTACTTCCTGCCCGATTACGGTTTGATGTAATAAGACAAAATTTACGACGCTACCCAATGAATATCTTGCTTTATCGCTTCTTAAACTATGCTCTACTGCTTCAGATATAGCAATTCCTAGACTTCCAGGGTGTTCTGGATCTTTTTCATAATAACTTTTTCCAGAATCCGTAAGATTTGAGGGACTTGCATGAACTTGTGCGTTAAATGCTCTCATTAATATTTTTCTACCGGGTTTTTGTATAAAACTAGCTCGTACCATATACACCGTGCATTTTATATCAAATAAATTGCACCCATAAGACAGTGCTGAACCCCATTGACCAGCACCAGTTTCCGTGATCAACTCATTAACGCCATCTCTTTTAGAATAATAGGCTTGGACTAAGGCTGTATTTGGTTTGTGTGAACCTGTTGGAGAAACCGATTCATTTTTATAAAGGATTTTAATGTCATCTCCTTCTATTCCAATTTTTTTTTCCAAACCATAAGCTCTATGAAGAGGAGTGGGGCGGTACGATTTTACAAACATCTCCCTTAATTCTTTTGGAATGGGGATTAAAGGTTCTTGAGAAATCTCTTGAAGCACACACTCCTTTGGGAATATCGCAAATGCAAGTTCTGGGGGTGCAGGTTTTCCATCCATGGGATTTATTAAGGGCGTCATAGGAGCGGGTAAATCTGGTAAAATGTTAACCCATTCCTTTGGAAATTCGTGTGGTTCTAGTAAAATTCTTGTTTTATTATAATCTGTCATTTTCTATTCCTGTTTATATTATTTAATCATCTATTTTATAAGATGTCTCATTTTAAAATTGGAACTCAATAATAATAATGCCCAATTGCAGATGCAATTGAATTTTAAAATATGATGTTTATAAATAAAAAGAGCACAAAGGATGGTTTAGCCGTTGAGAAGCGTTTTCAGGAACGCCAAGGCCACTGCCAACAATAACTAATATTTTTAGTAACCATAGGAATAAACCATGCTTTAATATAGTAATATTATTGTTATTAAAAACTTATAAAGTTAATCCTCTGGAATAAATCATTACCAGTTATTTTCTTTCAAATATGCTTGCTAAATTTTTTGCAGCTACTCTCATAACTTTTACAGTCTTCATTAAAGTATCAATGAGTGTTCCCGCACAAACAATAACTAAACGCCCTGCGTTACTAACAATAATATAACCATTTTCAGCTCTCACAATTATTTCGCTTAAGTCTTCTTGAAAAAGAGTTTTAATTGTGGAGCTCCCCGTCATTAAAAGAGCGCTCGCAAGGCCACAGAACTGATCCCCATCAACTTGGTATTGAGGTAGTGCTGAAAATGCAATTTGATAACCTTCCAAGCTCACAAGGGCGATAGCTTCGATATCCGCGTTTGAAGTGATAAATGTGATTTGAGGGCTTATTTTTTCAATTTCTTCGGGGCCAATACCTAGATCCGTTCCGAATTCCAATACAAAATCACCTTCTACAGCAAGTTAGTTAATTTGAAATTTGAGATTTAACTTTTCTTAAATATTATTAATATAATATTGATACTTTTTATTTCTTTATCTTTTTATCTTCCTTATATTTAATTAAAAATTGGGAAAATCGATGTCAACTAATCGTTTAAAAATTTCTATTGCTAAAAGTTAAAATAGATCATTATTATTGTTTATAAAAATAGATTTGAAAAATAACAAAATTATGATAACAACTCGAGAATCTATTAATTATCAATTTTCTTTAATTTTTGGTTACTCAAGTCCTACAGATTTGATAGTGGGACATGTAATTGGTCCAGGTAAATTAACTAAAGAAAAAGTAAACGAGTTATCACAAGAAGTTATTAAATTCCTTCGCATGTACAATGCTATTTTACGAGATTTCGCGGGATCTGAAGTATTTGCTATCGAATTTGAATTGTATAATTTCGATGAAAAAGATGCTAGGACTAATATATATCCTAAATCCATGTTATTAATACCCGGTAGATTTAAAGATTGTGAAAGTCTATTACTTGCTTTAAAACCTGAAACAGGGTACTTAGACCCTCATAAATCGAGAGATTCAATAAATGACATCAGCAAGTTGTTTTATGAAATAGAAGAGTTTACAAATCGTCCTGAATTAGAAACTGCTAGGAAAATTCAAGTTTTTGAGAAATTTGCAACTCGTTTTAGCAAAAAACTTTATGGTGATTTGATTGAGGATAAATGGAATAAGAAATTAATTGGTCTCAGCGTTTCTTTACCAACTGAGAAAGAATTGTTATCTACTTACGCTTCAATTAGATCTGACGTTGATTTTCTTTGGAATAAGAGACCGATTGAAATTTGTTTTTCAAATCATAAGTTTGAGCGTTTAAAATCACCATATTCAGGGAAATCGATGATAGATCATTTGAAATATGCAATTTCAGAGCCTAGCGCAAATTTTATTGTGGAAAAAACATTAACGCTGGGGACCAATCTCCTTAAATTAGCAAATACAGGGACAATAGACGAAATTCAAGAAGAAATTATCTCCTACTTCATAACTAAACTCAAAGAAAAACTAACTATGACTAAAGAAGTTCAATCCAGTGAGGAGTTAATCTCAAAATTCGAGCTTATTTTGAGTGACTTAGGCAATAATGCAGATAATTTTACAAGAAACTCAAGAAATTTTCTCACGACGGGTGAAATTGGCAACATTTCAGAAATTTTAGATAAGTTTAATAGATATGTTATGGACAATGCTGGAACGAATAGTGAAATTTTCTCAAATCTTTGTCAAATAGCGACAAAATCTATTAAATTATCAATTACTAAAGGAGAAAAACTGAGATCTATTGAAATGAGTTCTGTAATAAATCACTTTGATGAAATCATTAGGAATAGCATTAAATGTATTCGTGAATCCTTCCCTCGATATCTTTCAAATAGAAGATTAAAAATGTTAGTTTACAGTTTTATGAGAAGATTGCATAGCAAATTTGACAATGAACAGAAACCTTCCAAAGTATTAGGACAAAATATATTAGATAAGTTGGAACAACATTTAACATCTCAAATTGAAATAAATCCCGTAGTTCTGCTAAAAGCGGGTAAGTTTAACGAAAGTGTATTAGAAAGAGAGTTTAAAAAAATAGTTAATGAGAATATTAAGTCGTTTTTTAGAAGCGTTAAATTGAACATTAGTGATTTAATTGCTTTCGCAGAAGTACAAATGGAAAAGAATCCAAAGGAAATAGAATCGCATCTAAAGAAATTTGAACATTATTCCGGTGAATTAAAATACTTGCTAAGTTATATTCTAAGATATTCTACCATTAACCGGTTTTTAAAAGAAGAACCTGATGTAGAAATAAGAGATCCAGTTACTTTTACGAATAGGTTTCATCGATTCTTAGAAAAAAGAGTTGGTGGGATTAACTTAATCTGGAAATCTTATGTTTTAGAATGGATAAAAGATTATGCTAAAAAGTTTTTTATTGTGGAAGAAAAAAGAGATTGGAAACTAGATGAGACTTTATTTGAATTCATAAAATATCTTGAAGAGCGTGAATCAAAAGAGCAAGAACCAGAAACTTTTTTTAAATTTTTAGATAAATATATCCAAAATGTCACAGATCCAATTGAAAAAGAGAATTTAGTCGATTTTTATAAGCACTACGATTATTGTATTGGTATTAAAACTGAATTTCCTAAATACGTTCAGAGTAAGGTTGAAAAAGAAATTAATCTGTTTATTACTGATCAAGAAAGATTGAAACCTATAGAGTATTTCAGCATCGATGAGAAAGATACATTCAAGAATTTTGTAAAAGAAAAAGAACTAAAATATTTTTCTAAATTAATAGCAAGACCTGTATCATTGATTTTAAAACAAGATTTAACAAGTGAAGAAAAGGAATTATTTAAAGCTGATTTATTTCACGTATTTGAATTTAAGTATTGGCATAAAAATACAAAGTTTGATATAGCAGACAATTTTAAGGAAGTTTATAGAGAATGGGTAAAATTATGATAAGTGGAGTAAAGAGAAAATCAACTGCAGTAGAGAGTACATATAGGTTCTTTCAAACTATAGATTTAATCATCACTCATTTGAAGAGAAAAGCAGATAAAGAAAAAATCTTTGAATTAATACACGAAAATCCAAATTTGCGGTCACTTTTAATAGCAACAGCAGCAGTCCATTTATATCACTATATGGGCATTAAGGTGCAGGAATCTTTAAATGCAAATAAATTGACAATTGATTCTACTCAACTATTAGAATTAAAAGAAAAACAAATTTTAATGGAAGAAGTCGGTTCTCTACTAAAAAATTCGTTTGAATTAGAGAGAGGAATTTTTGATGAAATAATTGATTTGGAAAATTTGTTTTTATCGCTTTTAATCGAAGAAAGGCTCGGAAACCTTCAAGAAACTGAGAAAGTAAAAAAAATAGAAGACATTGAAGATCAAATTGAATTTGGACTGTTAAATATCATTTCTAAATTTCCATCATTTTATTTCTACGATTTCATTGGCGACTTGATAGGCTTTAATGATGATGTAAGAAGGGGCATTTTAGAGGAGGCTGCCGCACTAAAAAGTGTGTCTCTCGAGATAGAAAAACAATTAGAATTTGAAGAAAAGGAAGATCAGTTTATTGAGGTTTTTACCTTAAATCGATTAATTGAGAAAATACAGAACGAATTTGAATTCAAGTCTTATAAGGAATTGCAAGTTCAAACTATGCCTATAAGAATGATAAAGAAGAGAATTCTAGAGCATGAACTTAATAAATTTCCTATTTCAATTTCCGGATTAAGTAGATATATTGAAGGAAACAATCTAAAACGGGAAACTATTAAATACATAAATAACGCTCTCAAAGAAAATCTTAATTACGAACAGTTTGAGGAACAAATCCTTTCAGATTTAAAATATGAAATAACGAAGCAATTAAAGACAAATCCTAACGAT
This sequence comes from Promethearchaeota archaeon, assembly GCA_019894735.1. Next base: position 30,410 of record JAGXOB010000002.1, read on the forward strand.
TTTGTTTATTTTCTTCAGAGTTTATACGAATCTAGTTTTGAAGATGTTATTTTCTTGCTTAATAAAAGGGGAATTAAAGATACTTTGCATTTAATTAATATTGATTATGAGCTAGCCGAAAACATAAAGAAAAACATGATTAGATACAACATCAAAAAACAAGATTTAATAGCTTTAAACGATAATAAAAAAAATTTGATTTATATAGCAAAAAAAGCGTTATGTAATCTAAAATTTTCATACCTGGAAAAATATATGACAAAAGTGGGAGATCTTACAGAATTTGATCTCTTTAAAATTCTTTATCGAAATGAAAGTGAATTTGACGAGTTATGGGATATTTTAGAAAAGAAAACGGGTTTCTCAATTAATAATTTGAGAGAATTTGTAAGAAAAAAGCAAATTATTGACAAAATATTTTTTCATGATTTAGAGCTTAGTAATTATTCACAGATAATTCTTCTTATTAATTACGATGAGATTTTTACCAATTTAGTTACTGATTTATTTTACAACATTTTAGCTAAAGTCTTAAGACAATTAAGTAGAATTATTGAATTATATGGCATAGTTTCAAATGATAAAGCTATTTTTTCACCCGCTTTAAAAAGAGCAGTTCAAACCAAAGATGCAGAAGATTGGAGCCAAATTAAATTGGAAGAACTAAGTATTAAGCGTTTAATGAAAAGACAAAAAGAATTAGTCGTTGTTTTTAATGCTATAAATCAAGTTTTTTTAGTTAATGGGTTTATTCTATCCCGTTTAACTAACAAATCTCTAAAGGAAAGTATGTTCGAACTAAAAAACAAAGAAAGTTATGTGTATAAAGATATATTACCTTTGAAATTGAAAGCTGATTTAGTTTCTCCTATATCATATTGTATTGCTTATGATCTAATCAAAAGATTTGAAAATTATGGCGATACTGAAAAAATTAAAGTTATTAACGCTAGTTTAGAAAAACAGAAAAAAGATGATGATAAAAAGAAAGAATTTCACAAAGCACAGCAAGAAAATCCCTTTAATTGGATAGAGCGTAAAATTACTTCTTCAATGATGGGAATTAATCGCCCAGGAATGAATCCGAATCAATTCTATTGGGAAGATAAGGATACAAAAATCGCAACCGAACAAATAAAAATTCACAGCGGTTTAACAGATGACCCTTTTAGTAATTTTTGTGAATTCTATTATTTTGCAGTAGAAAAAATTAAATCTCATATTGAAGATATGAAACTACCTACTCGTGAAGTAATTGAAATTGAAGTTTCAAGTTTTATAAATGAAGTATTATCTGAGAGATTAAAGCATGCACCAAATCCTCAAGAAATTAGAGATATACTTGAAGGCGAGAGATATAAAATAGCAAAAAAAATTGCGTTAAAAATAGGAATGTTATTAGATAAAGCTCTATATATAAAATTCAAGCAGAAACGGAAGAAATAACTTAACATTCCTTACTAAAATAACAAAAATATTAAAATTATTATAATTTAATTTATTTACAATTTCATTTTAAAATATCATCAAACGCATATGATTAAATCATGTCAGGGTTAAAAACAGGATTAGGGTACATAAAAGATTCTTTTTCTCAAATTCTAAAAGGATTTATTCTTTTTGTACTCGTTACTTCGGGTTTAGGATTTGCTGTTCTATTAAAGTACTTTGGGTACAATGGTAGCACAATTGCATCTGCCGGAATAACTCTGGAAGTTATTGGTTTGATTCTAAGTTACCTGCTTCTTCGAAAATATGTTGCTCTAAAAGAAGAAGAAGAGAAAAAAAAGGAAAGAAAAGGAAAGAAAAGGAAAATTTAAATGAATTACACCTATTCTAAGAATTCCTCCCATTTCCTTTCATTAATTCGCTGTGAGATTAGATAATCTTTTACTTCCGTTAATAAAATATTAGGGTTATATTCCCAAGCCTCCTTTCTATTGAAAGAAATGCATTTGACTTCATGTAAATTAAATAGTGACTTAATAAAAAGTCCATACATAGCAACTTGGGGTAATGAAAGCAAAAATTTTCCTTCGGGCTTATAATCGATTACCTTAACAAGCCCGTTTTCAATTTGGATGAGATCGATGTGACCTGTGATATAATCGTTTCTAATTTTTTTCCATATAGGAATCTCAATCGCGACTGAATTTTTATCTCTTATTAGAATATTTTTTAAAATTGGTTCATGGCCAGGTTTTTTCCTGATTTCGCTGTTTTTAAAAGCTTCAAAAACATCGTTTACAAATTTGGGTAACCTTGAATCGGAATCATGAAGTTTAATTTTTCCCTCACGAATTAAGCTTTTACTAAAACTTGTCATAAAAGCCGGTTTCAATCCTCTGATTTTAAACTGTGAAACGCGCGGAAGGCCAATTTGATTGAACAAATCATTTGGAATGGTCCCTTGATAGATTTTTTTAAAATACATTCCAAGATTTTTATATTCCTCTCGATTTTGATCTGATTGAACTAATTTCGCCTTATGATTAAGGATATTCCAGTTAAAAGCATATGGGATATTCTGATGTAAGTAAATCTTTTTCTTAAGCATAAAATCAAATGATTAGAAGAATAATTAAAAAAAATTAATTAATCAATAGTAATGATTCAAATTTAAAAAAAAACCCCTATTAATGATTTATTAATTTCTAAAACTTGTTTTTAAGTATTTTACAGTAATCGCTAAGGACATGTAGTAAACGATTAACCTTTTTAGATAAGTTAAAGCGGACCCGGCAGGAAGTTCGTTTGAATTATAAATTAACTCAAAATTTCGAACCTGCGACTTTCGGATTAGAAGTCCGACGCCCTATTTACATCGCTTATACTGGAGTAAAAGCAACCATGCTAGGCTACGGGTCCTGTGTTCTAAAATAATTTATTTAAAATATATATATGATTTTTAATAATTTCCAATAAATTAAAATTTTACTTTTATTTTGAAGCGAACTATATGCTTTTTTATTTCTTTTATCAAAAAAAGAAAGAAAAATAAGTAGTGTTCTTATAAAGAGCATCATTGTGAAGTACTCTTATAATAAACACTATTTTAGGGGTTAGTACCAGTTTCACCAGGCATCTTAATCACTCCTTTCAAATATTGAATATAACTTTCGTTTAATATAAATTAATTTTTAGCTCAACTTTATATTATGTTCCAAATTGACTATTTAAACTACAAACATGTTATAAGTAATTTGCAGAAAGGTTTTTGATTAAAAAAGAAAGAAAAATAAATAGTGTTATTTTAAAGAGCAGTTAAGCAAATTGCTCTTATAAAAACACCAATTTAGGGTGTGTCACCAGTTTGACCAGGCATTTTAATCACTCCTTTTAAATATTTAAAAATAATAAACATATTTATCTCTTTTATATGAATTCGTATGTGCTTTCTCGTTTTCTCTTCACTTATTAATATAATTCATATTGATTATTTAAACTACGAAAATGTGTTAGGAGATTTTTAAATAAACAAGTTGAATTAAAACAACTTAAAAAACTCAGATTTTTATTAATTTATAATAAAAATGTATGATAGTATACAGTGGATATGGTAAGTTAAATTTAATTATATTTATAGCCAATAAAATTAGCCTATTTTTATTTAATATTAACATTTATAATGAAGTTAAAGTTTAGAACATTATAACAAGTCAGAAGGTAAGATTGGGTTAATTAATAGACTTCGAAAATCTTTAACTGAAGGAAATTCCCCATATTTTTTTTTTATGATATTCATTCCGAGGTTATAAGTAAAAGCATTTTTTGAGTATACTGGATTATTAAGCCTTTTAATTTGATTTCTTAGGTCATCTTCACCAAAGATCTCATAATTTTTACCATAACTTATTACTTCCTCATCTGTATAATTATCAACAAGATAATGATAAGCAAAATTATACCAAAAAAGGTTAAGCTTATTTCTTACTTTGTTCTGCGCAACCATGGCTTCTAAGGAATCTTCCTTTAAAATATCTGGACAAAACTCGTTTAATCCAATTTCTGCTTGATCTCGATAAGAAAAAAGCACATTAATAGCAAGATCAGCTATACCTTCACTAATTAATAGTTTAGGAGAAGTTAGGAGTAAAATTGAGTGTTCAAATTGATTTAAATCCCGATACAATATTCATTCTTTGACAGAAAATTCAGTATGATGTCCCGGATAGCCTTCGTGAGCAGAATATCTCAGTAAAGTAGTCCAGTACATATTAAATTTCGGATTAATTTCTATTCGGCTTTTATAATTACCCAAATACCATTCGTAGCAAGCTCATTTTATCTTGTTATTGTTTTTTTCTTGTGTTAAATCCAAAAGAATTTGTTCATTTTCAGGTAAGAGATTTATAAACAACTCCTTTGTTCGTTTTTCTGTGATTTCAAGAGCTCTTTTAAAAAATTCGAAAACTTTTTCCTCAGGTACTCTTCGCGTCACTCTTAAGTTAGATAAACATTCTTCTAAACTTCCAAGACCTCCGTATGCTTCTTCGTACTCATTTTTTAAATTTTTCAGTTCTGATTCATTGGCTGAATGTAAAGCCACATCATAAAGTTTTAAGAACTGATCTTCTATTGAAATTTCATCTCCATTTAATAATTCTATTGAAGTCCTCATTGTCGTAAGTAATTTTTCTAAATATCGTTCACGTTTTATATCATAGCCTTGTGATCCCAGCTGCTGAACTAAAACGATTGAATCCTTTAACAATTTGTTCGGTGACGTTAGAGAATCATTTTCAACAATTTTGCGAAGTTTTTCAGGGCCATAATAAAAATCAACATATCCCTTAATATGCTTGTCTATTCGTAGGGCCAATAATAGATAGTTTTCTCCAAATTTATGTATATTTGCCATTATTAGCAGTATACTAGAACTACATTAGAAAAATTAGATCAAAATATCAAAGTTTCTAATAGCTATTAAAGTTTATAAATTGAAATTAAATGTTCATTATTAGTAGTTCTAGGGAATATACCTAATATTTACATCTACTACGATCAAATCGGATTTAGGAGAAAACGGTTTAACGATTTTTGAATTAGATATATTCTCGATATACCATCCCTGACTATTTAGCTTGACTTTTAAATTTTCAATTCCTTTTTCAATTGGATTTGGTTTTTCACAGAATTGATAGAAATGTAATATTCCACCAGCTTTTTTCATAAGGAAACATGCTATATCTATATAATTAATAGATTGTTCTGGTAAATTCATTATTATTCTATCCACATCGTTTTTTAGGGAGTTTCCTAATTCATTAGATGATTTTGTAAGGTCTACGACATCTATGTTGTATGCATTAACTTCTCCTTTCAGTTTATTTAACTCTACATTTTCGATGAGGAATTTGTGCGCTGTTGGATTAATGTCAAAAGAATATATTGTTACGTCGTTGTTTTTTGCTATTTGAATCGAGATTGGACCGACACCAGCAAATAAATCTACGATTAATTCATTTTTAGCAAATTTTAGCATACTTAACCGTTTTCGCTCAAAGACTAATCTTGGAGTGAAATACGTATTCTTTACATCTAATTTAAATATGCAATTATTTTCTTTATGGATAGTTTCAGGGTTATCTTCGCCCAAAATAGGTTGTAAATCTTTTAATCTATATTGACCTTTTACTTCGCTTTTTTTTTCGTAAACAGTATCTACTATTTTGTTCACTTTTAATATCGATTCAGCAACTTTTTTCTTATATAATGAGGATTTGTCAATACTTAGTGAGTTTAGTTGCTCAAACTCGAGAATTGCAATATTTCCAATAACATCGTAGGATTTTGGTATTAAATCTAAAATATTTGCAGGTAATTCACCTACTAAAGCTTCTTCAATAGAGCGAAATTTATAATTTGGATCCAATTCGCCCTTGGCGTTAATAATTTCAAAATCCAAATCGTTTACTTTGCTCTCAATTAATTTATTGACTTTTTCCTTGTTCATTTTTAAAGGAAATAGCACAAAAGCTCCACTATGTACAACTTTTATTCTTTTATTTATTATATTTTCGTCTGAATAATTTTTTTTAATTAATTTTAGAAATTTTTCGGCAGAATCTTTTTTAATTTTTAAAAATTGAGTGTTTTCCTTTCCAGTCTTATTCATTTGCATCGTTAATTTTGAAGATTATTGAAATTTGTTTCTTGGTACTAGTTAATTTTTTAATAAGATTGCGGTTCAAATCCTTTGAGGATTTTGTACAGTTTATTAGAATAGTTCTATCGCAGATAAAATTACTTTTTCGAAAAACTAGATCTTTTTTGCTTGATAAAGTTAAGCTTTTACTCCCATAACCATAAAATGAATCGAGAACATCGTCTACCTTTACAACTACCTCGATTTTGTCCCCGTTCATTATTTTTCTCTTTAGTTCCGGATCTAAATCATAACAGGCTTTTGAAGCTTTGATACCCAAAATACACGTTCCTTTTTTGGTGAGATAAACATCTTTAGTTAATTCAATCGTAGTACTATGAGTACATTGGACAAGCGAATGGCCAGTTGCATTGATTGAGTCTAAGATAGTCATCTCTTATCCTTCTTTCAAAAAATGTATAATTTCGGAAATGTCTTTAAATTCAGAAAACTTTATTCCATATATATTATTTAGAATATCAATTAACCCATAAATAGGATGAGTGTTAGGAAATTCTATTAATTCCTTAAATTGGTTAAAATATGCATCAGGAATTAGAACTGCGCATTTATTATAGTTATTAGAAAATCTTTCGAAAAACTTTTTAGAAGTTATTATAGAATTTTGATAGAAAATATTATTTATAGAAGAAGTAGCACTCGTTTCGTATTGTCCCATAGGAAATGAATCGATGAGTTCGTATGGGATGATTCCATAAATAATGGAGTAGAAAGCTAAGTGGATATCTTTTCTCTGAATTAATTCATTCTCGTTAATTTCAATCAACCAATTATTTACAGTTGGCGATGTCACACCTTTTACATCCAACTCTGGTAAAATAATGAGGTATTTCACATCTTTAGGAGACCGATAATTTTCGATAATTTTTTGTTCATATCGATAAATTAAAGGTCTATTAATGCTCTCTTTGGAAGCATAAAGTCTCCCGTGGTTTTTATACATTTTCTCATAAATCTCAAAAAACGGTTGATTTAATTTTACTAAGTTCATTGCTTTTACTAAATTTGGATGATTGCGTACTCTCTGTTCAACTAGCTCCCATAAATTACCTTCCCTTATTGCTTGTCTTATTGTTCTTAATTCGGAAAACGACAAGTACAAGTTATGTTTTGCGAGTAGTTCAATCCGCAAATTATCTTCAAATTTTTTAATCTCATTAGGAGTAAAATCAGAGCATATAGGACAGTGACAAGGGAATTCTTCTAATTCTTCAAGCTTTTTGGTGCCTGTCGACAGGGTAAAATAGCGATTTTGCTTAGCAAATAATACATAAGCCGCCGAATCCATTAAATCACAACCGCATGCGACAGCCAAAGAGAAGTATTGAGGCAATCCTAAACCGAACATGTGAATTGGTTTGTCAGGGATAAGATTTTGTTTTGCAGTTAATAATATTTGAGTTGTTAGTTCGAATCTATAATTTAAAAACGCTTTTACAATTCCACCGATAGCGTAGACCGCAAAATCTAATTTATTCATTTCAAGTGAACTTTCTTTTAGTAAGTCTAAATGCTTCCCTCCATGTATTGGTCCAAACCAATAGCAATCTGAACGAGTTCTCCTTGAAATATTATCTTTTGCTCTTTGAATTGTAGTTAATACTTTATTCTTTGCGATTTCGTGATTATCCTCTAATTGTACGGGGATATCTAAAATAACAGGAAAGTCTGATCCGATATTCTCTTGAAATTTTTCAATACTAACAGCATCAATATCTACAGAATCGTCATTGTACATGTATTGTTGAAACGCACCACTATCGGTCGCGATTATCCCATCATATTTTAAATATTCGTGAAGTCCTTTATGGAGTACTTTTTCTCTTAGTTTTTCGTTTTTATAGATAATATATGCGTTTGTAAAAAGGCACTGTGCTCCCATTTTCTTTAAATCAAGTGGCGAGATAATATTTTTGGAAGGATTGATTACCGGAAATAGATTAGGAGTGACCATCTCTTTATTGTTTAATTTAATCTGACCTAAACGTGCTAAAGCATCAACATCTAATATTTCAAACTTCATACTTATTCACTTTAATTCAGATTTAACTAATCAAAAAACATTTGCAAACGATTTTCTTGAAACAATTTTTCTAACCAGTCAATTTTACCGACATAAAAATCCTTTATGTCTATTTTATTTGTAATAATACCGACTATTGTTTTTGTAATAGATTCAATATCTACTTTTGATGTGTCAATTTCTAATATAGGTGTGTTTAATGGTTTATTTATAAAATAGTTAACACTATTACCTAAAATTTCTGATTGAACGTTTTCTCTAATTTTTTCTTTTTTATAACCTCTTCTACTTAACCTAGTATATAACTCGTCAGGATCGCATCTTAGAATTATTACAAAATTGATATATTGCTCGGGAACGATATCTGAAAAATGGCTTTCGATTATTAAAAACTCCGGATCTTTTTTTTCATAATCTTCTATTAATTCGATCAGAAACCTAATTAATTTGTTAGTATCTATGATGGAAGTTTCTCTTTTTGTGTCAAATTTTTCTATTAAATTTTCTGAAATTGCTAATTCATTCAAGCTAATTACTTTTGCTTCAATAAAATTTGTTAAATTATTTGATATTGTAGTTTTTCCGGTTCCTGGAGTACCAGAAACGATTAATATTTGCATACTCTGTTAAATTAAATCTTCTATGAAATATAAAAATATTATTTTAAGTTAAGATTAAAAGGTTTTTAATTTTAGACTACGAAAAAGTTAGAGTTTCGAGTATACGCAAAGAACTTATGTTTAAGTGGGAAAGGGGGGCTTCGAACCCCCGACCTCACGGTTATCAGCCGTGCGCTATACCAGGCTAAGCCACTCTCCCAAACGATTCTAATTTTTCGATAAACACTAAAAAAAGAATCATAATTAGAATTTGATAAATACTTAAATAAAAGGTATTTAAAAAAATTTTTGTCTTCTTAAGCCTTAAAATTTAATAGGTTAAAGATTGTATTTTCTTATTATAAGTCTCAACAGTGAAATTATTGTCGAAAATTTTAAATTATTCAATCATAGGACTAGAGGATTATCAAATCAGTTTTGAAAGTTATTGTTCACCATGCGATATTCAAAAATTTTGCAAGTACGGTAAAACAGAACCTTTTACGATAACAATAAATTGTGGGGATTTAAATCGAGCTAAGGAAAAAATCAAATTTGACCAGCTTCAAAAGCTACAAAAAAAAGAAGATGTTTCGGTTACATACGAAGAGTTAATAAAAAAAGTAAAGATAAACGTGCAAAATATATTTAGTCAAATATGGAAAGATAAAGTTAAAGCTCATAAAGAGGAAATTCGATGTTTGGATACTAAAAAAGTCGATTCAATGCTCGTAACTCAACAAGGTCAAGATTGGTGGCAAGATTTTAACTCTACAATGAAAGAAATTAACCATGAATGCGAAAAAATAATGTGATCTAATATCTACGATTGAGAAAGTGAATAACTAGCTAATTTTTTTGTTTTTGAATTAGATTTTTTCAACATAAAAAGTGTAGATTTTTTATATTAAATTTAAAATTAATATAAGATGGAAATTTCGAATTATTTTTTGCAATCTAATAATTTACTCGAAGATAGCATAAATATTCTTGAAAACTTCTGCATTGCATTTAATCAGTATGCTTTTATTTACTTTAAGATTTTTAAATATCTTTTTGTTTTTTTACTGATAGGATGTGGAGTTTTAACACTGCTAAAAGGAAGAAGGATTTATTTCAGATCTAGAGCATTTTCATCGGAAAAAGACGAAAATAAGACAAATTCCCTTACGAAACCAAGATTAATCGTAGGAACCGCTTACATAGTAATAGGGTCTGGGATTCTTTTTAATTATTTAACATATTTTTTAATATGGATTTTGGAACCATTACCAGATCGCCTAATCTATAGTTTTATAGATTTAATTGATGTTGATCCTTACGCTATCAATAGAATCACCGATATTAACTCCGCTATTTATCCACACGAAAAAACAATTTATTATGTATTTTCAATGTTTTCATTTGGTCATACTGTTCATTTAATACTCTCAATCTGGTATTTACAATTTGAAGTTAAAAATCCTAGAAAAACAATAATTAATTTGTTTGGAGCAGTTTCAGGATGTATCTTGTTTGGGTTCACAACATTTATGCCGTTTATGCTTTAATATATTCCGAATTGTCTTCAGTTTTGATCATAAGATTTATATATCCAAGTTGCATATAATTATGTTGCATTCAATTAATAAATCGATTTCAGTCACAAGAATATAGATTTATTGTTATTTAACACGATTTTCAGTTAGTTTACACGGGAATTTAGAAAGGTTTACATTTAGGTAAGTTCAAGTTTTTAAAGAGGTTTTTAAAATGGAAATAAAATCTGAAATTAGTAATATATCAAATTTATGTCCAGAATGTGAAGGTAATACAATTTCAGTTCAAGAAAAGGGAGAGATTGTATGCCGACAATGTGGGTTAGTCATAAGTGAAAGAATCGTAGATGTATCTCATAGCGATAAAAGAGCATTTACAAAACAAGAAAAAGAAAGGAGAGAAAGAACGGGGTCTCCAATTTCAATTCTACTACCGGATATGGGTCTGAGCACCGTTATTGATAAAAAGAGTATACAAAGCCCTGACTTAAAAAGAGCTGCAAAATGGAATTCTCGGATGACTTGGGACAAACGTAACATGTTAATTGCAACTACAGAATTAAAAAGGATAGGAAGTAACTTAAATCTGCCGAATCACGTAAAAAAGGCAGCTATTCGACTTTATATAGAAGCGTTTAAGAAAAAATTATTACGTGGTAGATCTATTAATGGGATGGTCGCTGCTTGCTTATATTTCGCATGTAGAGAAAGGAAAATTCCAAGAACGCTTCAAGAAATATTAGACCAAACATCTGTTAATGCTAAAAATGTAAGGAGATGTTACAGAACTATAATTCGAGAATTAAATTTAAAAGCGCCATCAACAAATCCGATTTCATTGATCCCTAGGTTTGTTGCTGAATTAAATTTAGATGCGGAAACGGAAAAAACGACAATTAATATTCTCCAATCATTTGTTTCAAAGTATTCAACTAGCGGGAAAGATCCAAAGGGTTTGTGTGCAGGAGCGCTTTATCTTGTTTGTAAAAAGAGAGACAAAAGGATATCTCAAAAAGAAATTGCTAATGTTGTAGGTGTAACAGAAGTAACTCTTCGCTCGAGATATAAAGAATTAGTAAATAAATTAAATATAGAAATTTGATTTTTTTTTAGATTTCTTTTTTTAAAAGTAGCTTAATAAAATCTGGTAATGTTAATAAATAACTTTGAGCATTGGGTAATTGTTCTTTAACCTTCATAAATAATTGAGAATAGTGCTCTGCTCTATCTTTTTGTTTAAGTACATCGTTTCGAGATTGTTCTCTTATTGGTTCAACAGGTATTCCTCGCAGTACAGATCTAGCGGGAATAGTTAAACCAGGAGGAACTTGACTGTTTTTTACGATGATTGATCCTTCTCCTATTGAACATTCTTCATATATTAGAGTACCTTCCATAACTTGGACATAGTCTTCCATAAAGCATCCAAGAAGAGTTACTCCCGATTCGATAATACAGTAGCGACCAATATTAATCGAACTTTTTTGGGATCGCGTAAACATCATAACACCGTTAAATATTGTAGTATATTCACTGATGTTTATTTTTGAGTTTTCAGCACGAATTATCGAACCAGGCCATATAATCGCATTATCATTTACAGTAACATCCCCAATTAAAGTAGCTAGTGGAGACACATAACAATTACTGCTAATTGTTGGACTTCTTCCATTATATTCAAGCAATACCATTAATTATTCCACATTATTTTTTATTTTTAAACTAAAATGATGGTAAAATTTAAACCATTTAAATTTAATTTAATTATCTTCTACTAAGAATTTCTTTACTCTTGATAGAAATTATAACATTCAAAATAATGTTAAAAAAACATATTAATTTATATAAAAACTTGAACAGGATTCTTCGCTTCAAAAAAGTAAAAATCGTCGTGCGGGAATTCTAGGCTAAGGAAATTATGCAATTTTCTCATTGCAATTGTATTACAGTTGTAAAGGGATATTCCAATTAAGTTTAGACCTGTTTCCTTTGCATAGTTAGCAAGACTATGATTGAAATTTCCTGAAATAAAGCAGTCACATCCATTCTTTAAAGCTTTTCTTAGATAATTTAAATCCACAGTTTCTCTTCCCACAATACATATTTTATTAACTTCAGTATTTGATTCGCCAACAAATAAAATCTTTTCTGCGTTTAAATTCGATTTAATCCTTCTTAACAGATTTTCGATAGTTAATACTTTTTCAATCTGTGTGTAAGAATTTGGCAAACAAATCCTCCCAATGGGTACTTTTTCGCTTCTTTCATTCTTAATATTCAGAGGTTTCTCTAATTTCAAATATAAAGCTTCCATTAAAGTATCGGAAATCCCTCCTTCTGCCGCTATAAAAGAAGAATTTAGAATATACACTAATAATGGATATTTAGAGAGTAACGTTAATTTATTTATTAGGAGTTGATTAAAATTAGTAATCGGATCTTTCGTGAGACCATGCAAAGAAATGATAAGATTAATTTTGTTTCTGATTGCATAATGAATCGATTCTAAATTCAAATCAACTGTAAACATTAGTCTTTTTATGTGTTTTTTATTATTAACTTGACCGTAATATAATCCATAAAATTCTGAATTAATCCCGTATATCCTCGGAGATAATTTTGTTTCAATTAATGATTTAATCTCGTTATAAAACATATATTTCACAACCCTTTTTAGTAATATTTGAGATAAAAGCCAACTACAAAAATTAAAAGGCTGTGTAAGTTTTTTTAAAAATTAATACATCTTATTTTATTTAGGAAATGATTATTAGAAAGTGTAAGATTTGTTAAAAGACGAAGAATGTATTTTTTGTCAAATAGTAGAAAAAAAAATTCCATCTCAAATTCTATTCGAAAACGATACAAACCTAGCTTTTCTAGATATTTTCCCCATTTCAAAGGGTCATACAATCGTTATTCCTAAAAATCATTATAACAATCTAGAAGATATTCCTGTCATTGAATTAGCTGATTTATATAAAGTTGTCAAAAATATATCTAGCATAATCTATAAGAAATTAAAAATTGATGGATATAATATTTTACAAAATAATTTTGCAGCTGCAGGTCAAGTTATTAACCATTTTCATGTTCATTTAATTCCTAGAAGCAGAGAAGACGGAAAATTCCGGTTAATAATTCCTAGAGAACAATCAAGAGAAGAAGAGCTCAAACAAGTACTGAAAACTATTATAGAGTGAAAGAATTCATTTTTATGTTTAGTTTATAAGGATATTTTGAGATAGGTAAATAAAAAAAATAACTAAATCATGAATAATTGGAATTCCATTAAAAAATGTAGTAAAAACCTTAAAGAAAAAGTTAAAGATTTCTTTGTGGATGAATATGGTGGCAACCTCGTTGAATATGCATTATTAATTGGATTAGCTTTGTTCATTTTTTTCATAATTGTTGGTGTTATGATGTCCTTGCTAGAATGGCCATTAGACTTAGCAAATAATCTTTGGGAAGATTTTGGTTCTCATTTTTAATGAAGTTTAGATTATTATTGCATTCTAACGAAACTGAATGAACTGTAAATTAGAAGGTTTTAATCAGAGTTCATAATAACTAAATTTTCTACAATCTTAATATTGTATCTTTCAGCCCAAATATGAATATTTTCTAAGACATGCATCTTATCAACTTGCAAAAAATCAATAAACTCATCAAAAGGTATCTTATTCACTCCCTTGAATAAGTTATTAATTCTATTATTAATGATTTTATCATCAGGTGGGAATAATTCTCTCTTTTTAGCTTTCATTTTTTCTATTACATCATCAAATTTACCGTAATCAAAAAAATGTTCAACAATTCTGCTTATTACAGAAGCAGGTGTGTTCCCAAAAACACCTACTAAATCTTTTACTTGATTCATACTTATTTTACTTAGGGTAACTGTTGTTCTTGTTGTTTCAGTCATTATACTATAGATCTACTTTTGTTTCACAAATATAGAATAATTTTGTCGTTTTTAAATTTATGTTTATTGATGATAATAATGCATAAATAAGCATCTTTATATAAAAATTGATACTATAATATATCATAGAACTATGTATTGGTTCTTAAGTTAAAATGTCGAAAAATTGTCGATAGAATAATTGAAACTAATACAAAAGTAAAAATTTTGGAGGAATAAATTATGGCTAATAGAATTGAAATTAAAAATGAAATTAATCCTAAAGAGTATTTAACTCCGATTCAATATAATTTGATAAAAAAACTTCAAAATATTGGACCTTCAACTCGCAGAGATTTAGTTAATGTTCTTAATAGTCCAAGAACAACCATCTATGATAACTTGCTTAAGCTGCAAAAAAGAAAACTTATTGAAAAGTTTACTCGGAACAGTGGAATGAGAGGTAGACCGTTAGTTTTTTGGAAATTGATGGAATAATAAATTATCTTTCTTTTTTAATTTTTTTTATTTATTGACAAATTAACAAAATATTAAAAACCCCAAAATTTCCATTGTAATTTTTAATTAAATATGTATAAAAAAATTATGTATAATATAATTAAATAGGGCCCAGTTTTAAATTATTTGTAGTTATTTAAACTATCTTATTAATCTTTTAATTTCATTTTATTCCTAAATAAATTGTATCTCATTTCCAGTGGAAAAAAAGGAGTAAATATTTTTAATCAAAACAATTACTTTCAGTAAATTTCTTTACATTTTATTTAGGAATATAATAATACTCATTAATTCCTTTTTGATAAACATCTTTTGTACTACCAATTTTATTAACCCGAGGTCGTTTTGTTAATTTTTCTCTTCTAAAAGTAATTCCCATCATTTTCAGGAACAAGTTAAATCCATCTCTTAAATTTAGAGGAGCCAATGCTTTTCCTTCAATACCAGGGGTTCCCTCAAAGACTAAAATAGAATCTGCTATGAAATCTTGTGTTATTATATCATGTTCTACTACAAAAGCAGATTTCTTTAATTCCTCGATGGATTTTCTCAATAATTGAGCTACAGTTAATCGCATTTCTATATCTAAAAAAGCAGATGGTTCATCCAACAAATAAATATCAGCTTCTGTTGACAAACAATGAGCAATTGCTGTTCTTTGTAGTTCTCCTCCACTTAATTCTGAAATTTGTCGTTCTTTTA
This sequence comes from Promethearchaeota archaeon, assembly GCA_019894735.1. Next base: position 45,867 of record JAGXOB010000002.1, read on the forward strand.
TATTTTCTAATTGAAGACTGTTTATCAAACGCTTTTTATACGACTGACTCAAATATGGTGCCATCTTAATTTGATTAATAGTACTCGAAACTAAGTCTGTTTCTGGCATTTTGATGTATTGAGGTTTTAACGAAACTTTTAATTTAGAAGGAGGAATTTCTTCATTTTTGATCTTAATTTCTTTATCAGATTTAATTTTATTAGCTATTAAATCGATAAAAGTAGATTTACCAATTCCGTTTGGTCCTAAAATGCCTAATATCTCTCCAGCATGAATTTCACTACCAGTTACACTAAGATGGAAGTCACCTAATGTTTTTTCTAAATTATCATATGAAAATATGCTAGCGCCAATATCAAATAAAGAATCAATAGGTGGCCTTTCATGAAATTGTATGGGTTCATCTCTAATCCTTACATTTTCATCTTTGATATATCCATTTAGATAAATATTTATCCCAACTCTAACACCTTGAGGATGGGAAATAATGCCATATACTCCTGGAGCTCCATAAAATAAAGAAATATAATCACTTAAGTAATCTAATATAGCTAGGTCGTGTTCAACAACAATAACAGTTTTATTGTTATCTGTTAGCGATCTAATTAATTTTGCCATATTTATTCTCTCACTCACATCTAAGTAAGAGCTAGGTTCGTCGATGAGATAAACATCTGCATTTTTGAGATAAGCAGCTGCAATTGCTACTCTTTGGACCTCTCCACCGGACAAGACAGAGAGATTTCTATCTAAAATTTCTTTAAGGTTTAGTTCCTCAATAATCTTATCCAAACGATCATCCTTGTCATTTTTTTTTAACAAATCATAAACTTTTCCCGACACATGCTTTGGGATAAGTGTAATATTTTGAGGTTTATGAACAACACTCAACTTTTTATTAAACATATCAATAAAATATTGCTGTAATTCTGAACCCTTAAAGAAATTTATTATCGCCTCGTCATTAGGGATTTCATCATTGAACTTCCCTAGATTAATTTTTAATTCTCCTGATAATATAGATAGCATTGTGCTTTTTCCTATACCATTTTGTCCTATTAAACCCAACACTTTCCCCTTTTTAGGGATCGCCATTCTGAACAAAGAAAATTGATCTGGACCATATCGATAAGTAATTTGATTTTTTAATGGATCGGGTAAATTAACAATGTTTATCGCTTTAAAAGGGCATTTTTTTATGCAAATTCCACACCCTGTACATAAGCTTTCAATAATTTCAGCAGATTTCCCATTTGGACTCAATTGTATTGTTTTATCTCCCGTTCTCACCTTTGGACAATATTTAATACATGGTTTTTCCCCAAATGGGCTACATTTATCAGGTTTACAGCGACCTTTATTAAGAACAGCAATTCTCAAAACTCATTCACCACTTTCTAAAATGCAAAATCATAAATAATTTTTATGATTTACTCTGTTAAGGTTTTTTTAATTAGTGAATAAATATGGTTAATAGAGAGTTAGTCCATTGGTTAGAAGAAACAGTACAGGAAATTTCTAAAAGAAATTTAACAGAAATAACGCTGTCCACCGGGAAAACACCTTCAGGACATATTCATATCGGAATTTTAAGAGAGATAATTATATGCGATGCTCTTAGGAGAATATTTGAAAAAAAAGGGATTAAAGTATCTTTTTATCTGTTTATGGATGATTTTGATGCAGCTAAGAGATTTCCATATTACATAGACGAAGATTATCAGAAAAATAATTTAGGAAAACCGTTTAATTTAATTCCATGCCCTTTTAAAGAGTGTGGATGTGAAAGCTATGCTTATCATTTTGGAAACGAATTAATTTCTACATTTAAACATTTTGGTATAAAAAACGAAATTATCTGGACATATGAATTGTATCAGAAAAAAGAAATGCAAGAAAAAATTAAAACCGCTCTTGATAATACGGATAAAATCAAGGAAATTTTAAAAAAATATATTTTACCCACTTTAGATGATGAACGTAAAAAACTCTTCAATGAGATGCAAAGAACTTGGATACCAGTAATGGTTATCTGCGAAAAATGCAGTAAAATACAGAATCGAGCAGAAGATGGCTCCATTCATCCTAATAGAGTAATAAAATATCTAGAGAAAGAACAAATGGTTATTTATGAGTGCCCTGCATGCGGTAATAAGGGAAAAACATCAATCTATAGTGGTAAATTAAAGTTAAATTGGCGCGTCGATTGGCCCGCCAAGTGGGCTTTATTTAAAGCTACTTGTGAACCTGCAGGAAAAGATCATAGTGTAAAAGGAGGAGCATATGATACTGGAATAGAAATCTGCCAAAAAATTTATAACTATGAAGGTCCTATTAAATTGCCTTATGAATGGCTAAGATTGGGCAATCAAGATATGGGAACATCCAAAGGAATAGTTTTTACTCCGGAAGAATATTTAAAATTAGCAGATCCAGAAATTTATAGAATGTTAATATTAAGAACTAATCCTATGAAACATATTTCTTTGCGAATTGAAGAAATCCCTCAATATCACGACTACTACGAAAAAATGGAAAACATATTTTATGGGGTAGAGGAACCTGAATCCAAGGAAGATTACGATTTATATCAATATCTGTATCCTTTAACTAAGATTAGTTCAATTCCAGAGTTTAAACCAATCAGAATACCTTTAAAACTCCTAACTTTCCTTTCTCAAATGCAGAACATCTTGAGTTTGGATAAATTATATAAAAAAGCAGTGTCTTCTATAAGAGTTAATAAAGCTGAAAAAACTATTTCAATCGAAGAATTTAAAGTTTTACTAAAAAGAACAGAAAATTGGATTAAGGAAGTTAAAATTGAAATAGATAGAATAACGGATCACACAATAATTAGAAATATTCTGAATAAAATAGATATTTTTACCATACCTGATATAATACCTAAGGATATCATTAATGTTTTGAGTGATAAACAATTACAAGGTTTTAGATTGTTTAAAAATTTCTTGTTAGAAAATGACAACCTTGATGCTGATTCAATTCAAAATAAAATTTTTACCATAGCTAAAAAAGAGCTAAATATTCCACCTAAAAAAATGTTTGAGGCGTTTTATCTATTACTACTAGGTAGCAAATCAGGACCTCGATTAGGACCTTTTATTTTAATGTTAGATAAAGATTGGCTTCTAAAGAGATTAGATCAACTAGAAGATAAGAAGTAAAGAGGTACTAATTAAAAGAATTTCAATTTTCCTCTTTCTTTTTCCTCTTATACCACTTCTTTTCCTTTTTATCCTGCAATTTCTGGTAGCAATCAGGACAATAAGAAAGACCTTCTTCTATTATTTGATCGCAGCTTTTGCAATGTTTATGCGGATAAATATATTCTTCAGAAACTTTTTTATGTCTATCAAATTTACTCAAATTTACTCTACACCTTACAAATAATTAATTTAAATCTATCATTAAATTATAACTTTTTCACTCCAGATACTATTTTTATTCTAAAGAATTGAGCCTTTTTCAATTCTTGTCTTATCTCTAAAGGATAATCTGGGAAGAGCGATAAGAAATTGGCATCATTATTGATTATTTCATTTAAATTATGTTCCCAATCTCGTAAAACTTCTTTAATTTTATCTGGTTTTACTAAAGCAAATACTGATCCTCCTCCTCCAGCCCCAGTTAATTTCACAGAAAAAACATCTGGATGATGTTCAATTAATTTTATTAAAATATTATTAGATAATCCTATTCCGTGACTATATCCTACGTATTTCATAATTTCATTCATAATCATAGTGTTTTCTTTAAAATAATCACCTAACAATTTCCAATCCTGTTTCATTATAGCAAAACGCGATTTCCATGAAATTTCTGCTAGATTTTTGTAGCCATTCATAACGAATGGATCTTTACGTAGGTATCTTTGTCTTAATTTCTTATGGACACCTCCGCTATCATGAGATAGACCGGAAAAGCAAACGATTACTGGTAAATTATGAATTTCATACAACAAATCAATTCTATCGTAAATTGCTAAAGGTTCTTGTGAAATTTTTTTATGATATAGTTTTCCAGAGTAAGAACAAAAACCTAATCCTCCTCTTGAGATCACATATCGATCTCCATAACCTGCTGTTATTTTTAGGTCATGATCTTCAACTTTTGTCGCCATTTCAGCGATGATATCTCTATTTATTGGAAACTCACTTTCTTTTAAGCAATTAAGATTTTTATAGAGATTAAAATAGTTAGCTAAACCATACAAAATTGCAATTATTATGGCAGCACTACCCCCTAAGCCACTCTGGGATGGTATAGTAGTTAAGATTCCAAGTTCAAAATTGTTATTTCTAAATTTTTCCCAAAAGATTGAGTATGTTTTAATAAATCTATATATGCTAGCATAAAATAGCTTAAATTCTCCGTTAAATTTTTCTTCGAGTTTAGTTTGATACTTTGAAATTTGTTCTTCATGTTCAATTTGAATATTAAATCTACCGAATTTATCATAAATAGAATAAGATTTTATAATGCTAATCCTTTCTCTTGGTTTTATGTAAATAAAAACCGACAAAGGATTGTTTATCCCGTTAATTGCCACAGACGGCATCCAAAAGTCTCCTTCTACAGCATCTAACGGATTTATTAAATTTATCCTGGAAGGTGCTTGGATAACGATCTTCGGGTTTAATCTATCAATAAATTCTAAAATTTGCTTCAGCATATAAATAAATCATCTTGATTATTAAGAGGTATTAACTTTGAACTTACTTTTCCATAATTTGACTAAATATTAATTATTATTCTCCTCAAACCAGCAAATATGATAAGTTTTTATAATTTTTCTAAATAAAATTTATGATATGGTAAGAAAAGGAAAATTTAAATTATTCTCATTTTTAATTGAGAAGCATTTAATCTACTATAAAAGCATAAATAAAAATAATAAACTCATAGCTTTTTCGATTCTTAAGATCAATAATCTACTTAAAATCATTCCTCTTTTAAACGATTTTCTGTTAAAGGATTTTCTTTTTTATTATTCCGTTCAGATAAGCGTGCCTAAAAATAGTAGAAAAGCTATTATATTAACTTTTATTGGAAATGATAGGTCTAAAATTGATAAATTTTTTAATTTAATTTTTCAGAGAATACAAGAATATGACAAATCTATCAAATTTTTAAAAAACCGTAATTTAGAGAGACATTTTTTTCACATCCTATCAAGTAAGATAAATAATGATATTAATACACTGAAAATGGGGGATTCTTTGATATTAAAACAAGGCGATAATGTACAGTTTTTGGATTTTTATGAAATAAATTTCGACCTAATGCAAAATGAAAAAGTTTCATTACATAATTTACTAAAAGCACTCAATGATTTCAATCAAAAAGGTTATATAATTTTCAATTTGAAAGCCCAAAATAGTGGAAAAATAGTTTCGAACGCTTATTTCATTAATATTAGATACGAAAAAGACCGTAAATCTTTGAATATTGAAGAGGAAGTTAATATATTGTTTAATTGTGAAATATTTACAAAATCTGTACTACATTTAAATCGACTTTATTGTATTTTATGGAGGACTAATTTTTCTGAAATTTTCTATAACATAACTCCGGAATTGGACATTTTCCTATCTTTAAGTCATTACAATTTTCAAGATTTATCTAAGTTTAGCGTTCAATTTGATAAGACTTTACGCTTGAACCAAGTTGATTTTCTTCAGTTAAAACCTAACCTTTTTTTCATAGAAGAAAAATTTTTGTTCTTAATTCTAGATTTTTATAATCCTATTGAAATTTCTAGGATATTAGAAAATTTTTTTACGAAATATTATGTAATAATTTTAATTTTAAATATGGAGGAATATAATAAGTTAATCCACTCTAACGAAATAAGATTATTGGAGGACATTAAGACTTTAAATTTTAAGGAATTTATCAAGTTCAATATAACTCAGTTAAAATATGAAAGCGTATTAAAAAATGCCTAGATCTATTGCAATATCTTGAGCAGAGTAATTCGGGTGAAGTTTTATTAAAGCTTTTTTTTCTCCCTTAGGAGTAATAATTGTATTCACTTTAATCACTTTAACATTATGAATTTTCTCGATAGCTTGTTTTATTTGACTCTTATTAGCTCTCCTATCGACAATGAAAACCAATTTATTTTCTCTTTCAATTATATCGAATGTTTTTTCTGTGATTAAAGGTCTCTGAATGATTTTATAAAATCTTTCCATTTTATACTAACGCCTCATATTTTTTTAATTCATTAAAAGCGGATTGAGCCCATAGAATTAAACGCCCGGGTAACCCTCCTGGTGCCAAATTAGCTATTGACAAATTCTCAAACTTTACAACATCTATTCCCGGAATGTTTCTTGCGGCTTTTATAATTCCAAAATCGTCTTTAATAATAATTAATATACTTTTCCTACCTTTATATTTGCGTCCTCTTCTTTTCCCTTTACCGGCTCTAATCTTCTTACCTTTTTTAACTCTTATTAAATCGTCTTCTAGACCTAATTCAGTAAGAATTGAATACATAAAATTAGTTTTTTTTACAGTTTGAATTTTATCATCAACCACTAATGGAATTTCAGGAACTTTACTTATCCTGTGCCCTCTATTCTTAACCCAATCTAAATCCCCAGAAGCTGAAATTGCAGATATTATCGATAATCTATTTACTTTTTTGTTTATTTTTTTCTCAATTACTTTCTCAGTTTTAATGGGATGTGCTCTTCTACCTCCTTTTGCGTAAGGGACTCTTCCCGCATTTCTAGCAGTAGGAAACCCCGATCCTTGTATTCGTGGAGTTCTCGCCATTCCATGGCCTGTACCCCAACCCTCAGCAGTATTCCTTAACCCTGCTCTTTTATCTCTTCCCTGAACCTGCTTATTTTTGCTCGAAGCAACTTCACTTGCTATTTGGATGAGATCCTTTCTGGGTTTAAAGTAAAATAATTGCGGTCTATCAACTAAATTTTTTTTCTTCCCATCTAAATCGTATACATTCACTTTTTCCATATAATATCACAGTTTTCAAAATTATTTCCTTTGTTGACTTTCTCTACTTATAAAAGTTATTTCCGGTGATTTAACTGTAAAGGATTTAATAGGTCTTATAGTTTTTCTTATCCTAACTAACCTGTTTTTTGGACCCGGTATAGAGCCTAATACCAAAAGATAATCTCCGCTAACTTTACCATATCTAACGAATCCTCCCTTAGGGTTAACTTCTTCTTCATTTTCACCAATCACCATAATTCTCTTATGATAATCGGTTCTTTGATGAAAACCTAATTGTCCAGGTCGAGGAACTGTATAAAGCACTCGTGCAGGATGCCAAGGGCCTATACACGCTACAGCTCTTTGAACCTTATTATTTTTTCGGGTTAATAATTTAATACCAAACCTTTTAACTGGTCCTTGAAATCCTTTTCCTTTAGTTACCGCTAAAATATCTACTAGTTCTCCTTCCATTAATATGTCTCGCGCCCTAATTTCATTGCCTAAAAAATCTAAAGCATAATTAAATTCTTCTATAGGTGTACCGACCGAATTTACTTGAATTTCAAGAATATCCGGTTTTTTTCTAGGTAAAGAAGTAAGATGCGGTTGAGTTTGAAAAATTCCTCTAATCTGACTTGTATTGTTTATGGCTTTAGAGAGCTTCTCTTTCATTATTTCAAATTCATAGTTTTCAAAGTTTGGTAGGTTGATTTTTCGACTAAGATAATCATTTAATTCTGTTGAAAAAATATCACCTACAATATACTTTCCATACTCATCTTCATTATAAACTCTAATTCCTATTAATATTAAAGGAGGTACTTCAATAACGGTAACAGGTTTCATTAATTCTTTCCCGAAATAGGGACTGTTTTTCTGGTCCTCGATATATGTAATATGAGTCATACCTGCCTTAAAACCCGCGTAACCTAAAAACGCTACGCTTTCAGGCGAATTTAACCAATGCCTTACTCGACCTTTAGTAATCGCAGCTCTTTTCCTGGGAAGAAATGCTAAGGAACCATGTCTTGGAGCGTGTTTTTTACGATGCGCCATAAATAATCACTTTGATGTTAAAGCTTTAAATTTTTCAAAATAAAAAAAGTTTGTCATTCGGAAATAACCATCGATTCCTCTAGATTAAGAAAAATGGGCTTTTTAAATTTCATTTGAAAGAAAATAATAGATGAAATCAAAAACTGAAGATTCAAATTATTTCCAAGTAAAAGAAGGCTTGAATAATAAAGAAGAGCGAATTTTTATTGATGGTTGTTCTGAGTGTTCTGAGCTAATTGAAAATAGGTACGCACATGATAAATGTATTAATTGTATTCTAAAGAGTTTATACTTAAGTAGAAATAAGGATTTCAAAAATTCAAGGTTAAAATTTCATGAAAGTATAATTAAACCTAACCAGATTATAATGTTTTTAAATTATTTCAAAAAACTTAAGTCTATAGAAAAAATTTGGAGAAGGATTGAAAATGTAGGAAAGAATAATTGTATTTATCACGAATTTAATTGTAGGGTTGAATCTATACATGAGACGTTCATTTCATTTAGTGAAAGCATTATATTCGATCCAATTTCAATTTTTAATTTTATTAGTGGAAAAAAAGAAGACATTCTTGATCACAAATACTTTAATATAGAATGCCAGAAATGTTCTATGAAGATATTAAGCCTATTGGAAGTTCTTTTAAACATTTTAAATAAATTAAAAGTTATTCAATATTATAACGAATTTCTGGATAGCAGTAATCATTCTAAAGATAAAATCACCTTTTATGAAAAATATATTTTTAACACGCTTTTTAGCTCTAAGAGAAATCAAACACATAGTAACAATTTAAGAATTTCTCCTGGTGAATTATTCGAATCCTATTATACCGGAGAGAATCAAATATTTCAGGTTTCTATTTTCGATGTCAATGGCGAATATGAAAAAAAATATTCAATTCAATATGCTTTCGAATCAAAGGTTGATGAAAATTACTATAAAACTGTAGTAAAGGATGCAAAAAATAACTTGAATCTAATTGAGTTAAGTGAAATGGTCCCCCTAGAAAAATTAATAAACGTATACAAGGAAAAGGTTTCAAGGTATTTAGATTTAAAATATAAGTTTTCACACGAGGAAAAAGAAAAAGTGGCGTATATTACAGCATTACATAAATTAAACTTAGAAAAGATTTTTCCTTTGTTAGTTGACGATCTCATTGAAGAAATTTTTCTAGATTCTCCAAATGAAAAGATATACATTAATCATCAAAAATTTGGGCGGTGTCGAACAGAAATCGAATTTGATCTAAACAATATCGAAAGATTAAAAACATTTTTACGGATATATAGTGGAAAAAGACTCGATTACTCGAACCCAAGTATCAAAGTAGTTATAAAAAATAAATATTTTTATTGTCGGTTTGCGATCGATGTAGAGCCAATTCAAATAAATAATTTCGCGCTAGATATAAGAAAACTAAATAAAAATATATTAACTATTCAAGATTTGTTGAAAAATGGCACTTTAAATCCAGCAATCGCCTCATTTTTATATATATTAATATTAAGGAGAGTAAATATAACAGTTACAGGTGAAACAGATACAGGAAAAACAACTTTAATTAATGCATTAGATTTATTAACACCAAAGGAATTTCGAAAAATATATGTAGAAAACGTAATTGAATCCTTAAATCAATCTAAATATGATAGACACCAATTAAAATATAAAGTCGATTCCCTTCATGACCAATCAAATCATCAACTTTCAAAACAATCTCAGATTAAGAATTTATTACACAGAACTCCAGATATTATATATTTAGGTGAAATTCTAACTAAAAATGAAGCTGAAGCTATGTTTCATTGTTTAGCCGCAGGTTTGAGGGGTTTTCAGACAATCCATTCAAATAGTATCGATTCTTTGATAAATAGAATAATTTATCACTTTAAAATTGATAGATCATGCCTAAACGACTTAGGTCTTATTATTTTAATGAAGAAAAATCGGGAAAAGAGGTTCATCTATTCAATTACAGAAATAAATGAACATTTAAACGATAATGGTGAATTTTACAATTATTTATTCAAATTTGATCCTCGGTTAAAAAAATGGAACGCTCTCCGAGATTTATACGAGTCAAATATTATTAAAATATTGAGGAAATATGAAGATCTTCAGAAAAATAAATATGAAATTTTATTCAATCTCTATCGAGATGTGTTTGATACACTACAAAAAATAGAAAAACTGGAAATCACTAAATTAATCGAATTTTTTGATCGAATTTCCTTTCAATCATATAATAGCATAGAAACCCTTTGTTTATATTGGGAAAACTGGAAAAACTCATGTAGTTTAAATTAATAAATTAATAATAGGTAATATGACAAATCTGTTGGAAAAAGCACTAATAACGGGTTTTGGAATATTCATATTAACCATTTTCCTCTCAATGATTAATCCTTTTGTAATGGAAATTTCTAAATTTAACGACAACATTAACATAGATATAGCAAAATATGATGATTTCTTTTTTGAGGTAGATACGGGAATTAAATTTATAATTGAGAACCGCAATGCAACTTATATAAAAAGTATTGAATACCCTAACAATCTAAATATTACTCTAACTGATTTCTATTGTAAATATGAATATGTTATAGGAAATGAAAAATATTATAAAATTATCGAATATGTTAAACCATTCATAGATCGTAGTTATATAAATTTACCCGCTAATAATTATATTTTAAGGATATCAAATATTTTTGACTTTATTGAAGTCCAGTTTAATTAGTTTTAAAATGTGACTGATTTTATGGCATTAAATAATATATTAATCCGTTTTTACCAAAAAATCCATAATTATAAGATTCCCAAATTAAAATTTAAAGAAATAGATAACCGATATAAAATAATATATAGAAAGGAATTTAATGTCGATGTAAATGATGTTAATAAAGCTAATTTAATAATATTTTTAATATTTTTTAATATTTTCCTGATTTCTTCAATATTTTTAACCCAATTTAGTCCCCTATTAATATTGGCTTTCTCCTTTTTGTTAGCACTAATAATTTCTTATTTTTTTAGTCGGAACCTTGATAAAGAGATTTTAAAAAAAGAGAATCAATTAAATGCATTATTGTATATTGTGAAAATTTATTTCTCTTTAATTCAAAAATCACATGGAGATAACGCTGACAACGCAATTAATTTCATTCAACTAATTAGTGAATTTAAACTTCCAATCTCAAAAGATTTTAGAAAAATACTTAATAAAATTCAATTGGGAGAAAATCCAGAAATATTATTATCTAAAGTAATTACTCCCTCTTTAGATTTTAATTTATATATAAAAGGATTACTTTTATCAGACTTCAGTAATAAATATAGGTTAAATGAAAATTCGTTAGAAAAAAAATTTAGAAAGTATTTAAGAGAAATAGAATCAAAATTGAGCGTTCTATTTTTTTTTGGTTTGTTTTTTCCATTAGGATTATGTTTCTTAATATTATTCCAAAGAATTAATTATATTATTCTAATTTCTGTTTTACCCCTATTTTTCATATCTTTAAAAACTTTGAATAAGAAATTTTTAAAAAACAACTTTTTCTTACTTGGTTTAATAAATAATTATTCAAAGGAGGAAAAAGCAAAATTTAACGAATTTGTTTCTTTTTTACTAAGCTTTACACTTAATCTACAAAAGAACTCTTCTCCTGAACTAGCGTTTGTAAAAGCTTATACACAAAACGAGGGTCATTACACCATATTGGAGAGCCCCTTAAAAACACAAATTTCCCACCTTTTAAATTTTTCATGTACATTCGATGAAATATTAGAGAAACTGCAGATTGAATTGAAATCAATACGCTACAAAATAATTCTAAATGTAATTGGAAAATTGGTTGCACAAAATGCATATCTCTCACACGAAAAGATTTCAGAGATATTAAATGAGATATCGATTCATCAAAAGCTCGAAAATAGGTTAGAAATCATTATAAAAGGAGAACGATTTAAGGTCTTACTTTTTTTATTTCTATTACCGATAATAATTGGAGGAATTGGGGGTTTATTTCCCCTGTTTAATTTAATTATGGGAAACATTCCTAGTAGTGGCAGTCTTAGCTTTTCTGTTTTATTCGAATTATTATTTTCTTACGATTTTGTTATTATCTTTTTTTCAATGTTATTTTGCGTTTTCATTTCTTCCCACTACTTCTTAGAAATTATATCATATGAAAGAAAAAGAATATTAATTGTTGTATCTAATGTGATATTTATCCTCATATTCTTTTCAACATTCATTAACATTTTAAATTATTTTTAGGATGTATTGATTTATCTTAGCTGAAAAAAGAAATGTAAACCAATTCGACGATTAAAAAAATACCAATAAAAATAATAATGAATTTTGAATAAGAAATTATTGAATTGAATAAGCTAGCTTCAAAACCTTCATTAAAACCGATTAGACTTATTTCATTTAAAACATGAAAAAAGGGTATTAAAAAAATAAAAAACAGGACGATTGATATAAAAACTACTGTAGATTCAGCAGATATTATTGAAAATGCAAAAATGAAGAAGAATAGAGCTATTAATAAAAAAAATTCTATAATAATTAAATTAAATTCTGACATGTTCCTAATTATTTTAAAAAATAGACTATTTAAAATTCTAACAAATATTAAATATATTTTAATTAGATGAGAGTAATAATATTAGATTAAGAGGAATAATCGTCTAAAATTAATTTCTCTCTAACTTAATGGGTATTAAATTTTGTAAGAATAATCGTTATCCTAGAAAATATTATATAAAAAAATGATTTGATTATTATTATGAGAAATTTAAAATTGAAGGGGTTAAAGTATAACAAGGGGAAATACGACTTATTCGATGAGCGATTTGTATTTTTCCCTCCTCAAATAATCGATATTTTATCATCGATTTACGGAGAGGGTGTAAAATCTTTATTAGTTTGGTTAGGTAAAAAGGTTGGTTGGGTAATCGTTCAAAACTGGGATGAAAATTTAAAATCAAAATCATTAAATGATTTAGTTAATCAATTTTGTAGTATATTAAGCAATCATGGATGGGGTCGTTTCACACCAAAAAAAATATCTGATAACTTAGTCGTAATAGAATTGCAGCATAACATTTCGAATGATTTAAAAACTAAATCTAAGTACATATGTTATTATGTAACGGGAATCTTAGCTGGTTTTGGCGAATATGCACTTTATAAAGTAAATATAATCGAAAATTCATGTTGTATTGAAGATCCAAACATTAATTCATGTGAATTTAGAATAGAGAAAAATCTATAACGATTTTAATCACCATGGATCCCATTCTTCAGGATTTAGTTCGTTTGTTTCTTTATTTTCAAGTGTTTTCTCTTCATCTTCAGGTTCAATCCTAAAAAATTCGCTTTTCTCTGGTTCAGTTTTTCTTTCAAGCGTTAAATCTTTAGAATTTAAACTTTCTATCATGGTTATTTGATCTTCCCCAATTATTACATCTTTAAATGCAGAAATTAAAGATAGAAAATTGAAAAACTCTTCTCTTCTCATTTCAACAACTAAAGAATCACCATTTTTTAATAAAGTAAGTTTTAGAATCCGAACTTCTCCGCTTACTTCTACTGAAGTCAATTCGATGCTTTCATTTTTGTTTTTTAACTGAATTTTCCAAGACGTCTCTCTCGTTTTTTCAATTTCCATTAGTCAAAGTTCACTCTAAAGATTATTAAAATTCAAATATTTAATAAAAATTAACCAATTTAAAATTATCCTTATCTTTACATCGTCGTTGTTAATTGAGAAAATAATCAAAAAAAGAAAAATTATAACCAAACATCTTTTTTAATAAAAATAATTCAACAATATGTAATTATTCGTAAGAAAGATTAGAACAACAAGAGGAGGCCTATATTGTGTTAAAAATTGAAATTTTTCCTTTTTTTCATTATAGAACAAATTTAATGATTTTAAGATGAATTTTTCGTTTGTGTATTTACTCATTTGGGAGAAGTTTAAAAATTTATAAAATAGCATAATAAAAAATTTATGAAATAATGTCAAACCTTCTTCCGAGCCATATATCATATCGTAGGAATTATTTCCTGAAAAAATATTAATGAAAAAATAGCGAACTAATACTAATATTAAATAAAAGAATAAAAAGATAAAAAAAAAAGAAAAAATCCATTGAAAGTTAAATCTGTTAATTGGATTAAAAAAAGCCAGCATTAATAACAATTTACCATCGCCGCCCCCTATGATTTTTAAACAAAATAATATAAATGAAAAGAGAAATACAAAAAAAAGGAAAAATACTTTTGTCAGAACAAAAATAAATATGTTGTTATAAATATCCATATCTTCAGTAAAAACTAGTAAACTACCTATCAATAAAAAACCTATAAAATCTTTATTAAATATTTTCCTATATTTAATATCACGGTATATACAATAAATTAAAACTATGTTCGTATAGAAAAAAGATAAATTGATGTTTAGAATCATTTCTCATAATTCGCCTTCCCAAATTTCTATAAACTTACCTAAGCTCTTAGCGCGAATGTTTTCAAACTTGTATCTATAAATTTTTATTCGCCCAAATACCTTTTCTTGAACTAAGTTGTGGGATATTAAATAAGTTAAATGATTTTTAACACTTGTATGATTAAGTTTTGTGTGACGTATAATTTGAGAGATTGACAATTCTTTATTTTTGGCTAGCACTTTCAATATTTTTACTCTTGCTCTTGAGCCTAACAAATTTTCTATACTGTATTTCTCTTCGACATCTTTTACCATCAAATCGTAATCCCCTTAGTTTGTAAAATTTTTAGAAGAACATCTTCAAATTTTGAAATTGGGATGTCTTGAACAGATATTAAGGCTTTACGACCTTTAATTGAGTCACTTTTTATTTCCATTGCAATTAGGTACTCTCTTTTAAATTCCTGGAGGTAAATCCATAATTGGGAATGAGATCGCGGGTGAATTCCTAAATTCTCACATATTATTAAATAAGAATTAGTTATTTCTAGCACTGAGACTTGAATCTTTCCACTCTTCTTTAAAGCGGTAATTATTGCTAATAAGAAAATACTTTTCTGTATTGGTATATATTTTAAAACATCAATAGTTGAAAATGGAACTATATCTTGATTTGCAAGGCGGACACATTCCATAGTAATATATTTTAAATTCTGATTTTCAGCAATTTTGGTTGCTTTCCATAATAAGTTTAACCCATACCTAATATCTCCACTTTGATAAACCAAATCTGAAACGATCTCAATCAGACTATCTGAAATTACATTCTCTTTTAAACTTTTTTTAGCTCTAAAATTCAAAATGTCACATAACTGTTCTCTACTGTATTTTTTAAAATTAATTATGTTTCTTTGAAGCGTACTCATAGTGCTAATATCTAAATTGCTTAAACACGAAATATCTCTTACAATTCCTATAATAGATAGATGTTGTTGACTGTTAAAAGAATCATCATTAATTCTCGTAAGAGAATAAATTAGATCTCCCCCTTTCTTGATTAAATAACTTAATTCGTCTAATGCAATTAATAAATGTAGATTTTGACTATTTACGATATCAACAATGATGTCAAGCAAATCTTGAGGTGAATATCCTCTTTTTGGAAAATTTTTGTTAAGTGCACGAACTATTTTAGTTAAGACTTTGTAACTAGTTTTTTCTTTCCGACAATTTATATGTACATATTTAATTACTCCAGACCTTTTTGCTGCTGCATTTATTAACATCTCTCCAAATAACTTAATCGTTGCTGTTTTTCCTATTCCTGTTTTCCCTACAATTAATATTTTCCGCGATATTGAATTCGGATTTATAATTAACTCTAAAAACAGTTGAGATAATAACGATAATTCTTTTTCTCTATGCGGTAACTTTTTAGGAACATAACTATTATCGAGTTTCTTCTCACTTTTGAATAATGATGGTTTTCTTAATAAATCTTCAAAGTAATCAATTGTCATAGAGAACATCTGATGAAATTATATTAGAAGTTAGAAAATCATTATTTATAATAAAATACAGAGTACTAATTTTTTGTCATCGTAATGAATGATTTAAGATATACTCTCATAGGATACTCTTTAGAGGGCATAGAAATATAATCTAAAAATTTGACATATTATCTGAAAATTTAGAGAGGAGCTATAAACCTTTTTTGTCGGCTTAAAGTCGTTCCTCTCATCGCAGTTAAGTCTATTATTAGGTGGAGCACGGTTAGAAAAATCAGATGCTAGAATTTAAATGTTAAATCTCTAATTAACTTAAATTTAGTTCTCTGGAGTTTATGTACTTTTAAGCTAATAAATAAAAAAAGCACAACTAAAATAGAGAAAAGGCTAATATTCGTAAAAGAAAATAAGGTCGAAATTCCTTGATATGAGAAATTTTCAATTTTTAAGTTAAAAGATATTGTTTTATTCTCTAATTGACCTGTACCATTGAAAATAACATTAATATAAATGGATTTTGCGGCAGTTTTAAAGATAATATTATTGGGAAAGATTTTAATATCTAAAAATCCTGATTGGTTTGTCCTTAAATTTGATTCATATTCCGAAATTGAATTAATATAAAATACTAATTTTATATCCTCATTTTCAATTGGTTTCTCACTTTGGTTAAATAAATAATAATAATAGAGTTGTATTTTAATGATATTAGCTTCTTCTAAGTTATCTTCAAAATTAGTAATATTTACAAATACAGGTATTTTTTTCACGAATATTTCATAGGAGAATGCAGTATCGTTGTAGAGAACATTGTTTTTCATGCGAAATATTATTTCATTTCTTCCTAAATTTAAATGAGAAATTGTCGAAATATTAAAAGAAACTTCTCCACTTTCATTGGTTGTAAAATTCGTTTGAAAGAAAATCTCCTTGTTATATGTTGTTATTAATTGAAAGGTTTCATTCATTAAACTGGTGCCTGTTTCAGTACTGAAAAAATACGCGCTAAATGAATTTGAATCTCCAAGTATCAAATCATTTTTAAAACCTGTTAATTGGCATGTAATACTTCGTTTGATAAGATTAACGGTTGTGATTTCTCTAATTGATTCACTCTCTGAACCAGTTTCAGAATGTGTGTAAGTTTGATATATTCTTACGATTAGAACATTTGAGAAATTCGAGTATGTAATATTAAGAGCTTGAATATTAACGGTCCAGTTTTTTTCTATTATCCCAATAGAATAGTATCTAGCAGAATTCCAAATTTGCTCATCAAATATATCAATAATTTGAATTTGAACATAGGATGTTTCGTACTCCGAATCATAATACAACTCCCATGATGCGTTGATTTTGATCTTTTCGTGAGTATAGTAAGTATCTTTATCAGTTACTAAACTAGTGTTACCAAAAGAGAAACCTTTAACCGAACTGGTTAAAAAGATAATTACCAGAAGAATAAATGATAAAAAACCTACTATGATCTTTTTATTCACATCACTTTTATGAATTAAAATATAAAAACTACATACAATACCAAAAAACATTTATTTTATCAAATATTTAAATTCAAAACTAAGAAATTTGTTATTGCTGAAAGAAAATGGGAAAAGTTAGAACCATTTTAATTAAAAAAGTATCAAAAGAATTAATTAATAAATATCCAGATGTTTTTACTACGGATTTTGAAAAAAATAAAAAACTGCTTGATAAGTATCTTGAAGCAGATTCAAAACATCTAAGAAATCGAATTTCGGGATATGTTGTTAATTTAATGAAAATTAAATCTCGAGAACAGACATAAAACCATTTAAAACAACAAAAAATTATAAATAAAATAAGTGGTATTTATTAAAGACGACGCAAAAATAATGGCGGATCTTTTAAAAACTGGCCATAAAATGCTGAGTTTATCCTGTCCTATTTGTAATAATCCAATTTTTCAAAAAAAAAATGGAACTACTTTTTGTCCAATATGTAATAGGAAGGTATTGTTGGTTGACATCCCTACAAAAACGCAAGAAGAGGAAAAGAAACCAATTTTAATCAATAACACCGAAATTGAAGATATTAAAAGCATAGTTTTACCTGTGCTTATTAATAAATTTCAATGGATTGCTCAAAAATTAGAGAAAGAATCGCAATTGAGTGTATTTGGTGAATATTTAGACGTAACCTTCAAACTTCTAAGTTTAGTTGAAAAAATTAGAAATTTAAAATAACATCAAAAAACTCTAAGAAATTTTTTTTAGTGCTTCTGCCGGGATTCGAACCCGGGACACGAGGGTGAGAGCCTCGCATGCATAATCCTTTTTTCTGTAATAAGAAAAGAGTAAGTTTGACCGAACTACACTACAGAAGCAATTTTTGTGTTAAGCTGTTATGATCTTAATAATATTTCATTAGATTTTAAATTTATCTAACAGAATTAATAAAAATTAAAAAACAATTTTATTTGATGAAGATAGTTTTAATTTTCAAGTAACTTCAAATTTAGCTTTCTTTTTGCAAGAAAAGGGGTTTAAGTAGATTTACGTAGTGATCTCTGATAGAATATTCAGCAATTTTAGTCGCTACTGAAATTATCTTCTGGGTTAATAACGCTTTTTGATTAGTCTCTTTAGATAGCAATTTATCTGCTAGATATATTATTGCTCCGGTCAAAATAAACGGATTACGCCCTCCACGATCCCAATCAGTTAGATCGTTTAAAATGGATCTACATTTTCTAGTCAATCTATATTTATAATCTTCTTTGGACCAAACTGCTCCCTTTTTTATTAATCTAGCGTCTAAAGCTTCATGGTTTATTATATTGTCTATTAATCTAATTAAGTAATCTTCACTTTTATGGGGGATGGCATCGTTATTTAGATGTATTTTATATCTAATTCCATCTCTTAAAATAAGTCTTGGATTAACTCTGTGACCAAAACTTTGAAAAGCGTTTGAAATTTCGTTAATTGTAATTGGTGCGTTATGATACTCTCTACGGACGGAATAAAAGATGCAAAAAGCAATTAAAGAAATATTATTTATAACTTTCTTCTCATTTTTAACAATCTTTCTATAGTAATAAGCGGCATTATTTCTAATATTCTTATTTAAGTTAAGATGAATTGAAATTTTATTTAGAATATTAAAAATTCTATATTCAGTTTCGTGATTTTTAATCCTTAAAAATTGCGCGTAATTTTTCTTTAATCTTCTGTATAATTTTTGCTCATCGGGTGGTAATAATTTTCCTGTCTTATCTCTAAGATATTTCGAATTTTCATAATCTATGAAAGTTCCTAATCCCCCGATATAATCCGTCCTCTCTCCTAAAGCAACATATTGCTTATTCAAATTACTCTTATTGTTGATGTCATTGAAGATGTATGACGAATCTTGATAAAGATTACCTAGAACTAAACCACATCCCTTACAAATTATTTCGAATGAGTTTGTTATAACCCGATGTCCACATTCAGGACAACTTTCCTCCCTTTTTTTATCTTCTGTATTTACTATCAAATTCAACCCACTTATGTTTGTCATTATAATCTAATTAATTAAAGAACCTTTTATCTCAATTTTGTGAAAGAAACTTTCATTGAACTGAAAAGATATTACCCTAAGGTGTATAAAAACAACTTGGAGTCAGACTGAGAGGTGATTGGAATTAAAAAAAAAGGTAATTTTTAACTCTAAATTCATAATACTTTAACAATAGTCTTGATCTGTTGGTAAGAACTAATATTTTAGGAGATAATGATTTGAGTCAAATTCAAAACCAATCCAAAGAAGTTCAATATATTACATCTTCCCATCTCAATTTACTAAAAAGGATTATGAAAGAAATTGATCAATCAATAAAGGGAAAGAGAAAAATAATGTATTCTGATATTATTAATTTAATTATAAGAGAAGATTATAGAGGAAAAATGTTTAATGAAATTATATTATGGTGTAATTATAAAATAAAGCAAGGGAAGTATAACGTATTGATCGAACAAATTACTTTCTGAAAAAATCTTAAAAATTCAAAAAGAAAACCTCAAAGAATTAGTTTTATTCCTTACTATGAGTTTTTTAGAAAGGTGTAATTCACCTTAAACTTAAAAGTCATAAATTACCGAGAATTAAAAACTAAAATAAAGTTTTAAATGCGTAATTATATTAATATTTAATAATATTATTTTATAAAGACCAAAGAGATGGTTCTATTATAAATAAGTTAATAGTAAACATTACTCGGTCTTTAAAATAGTATAACTTCAATGAGGATCTCTCTATGGTTCGATGGACGGCAGATCATAATATCTATATAAAAATTCTTTACTGGGGTATGGGAGGATCAGGAAAAACAACTATAGTAGACACATTACATAGATTAACTAAAGAACAAAAAAAAGATATCACTCCAACGGGAAATTTAACTAAAATATCGATGGCAAGTGGTTCTACTTTATATTTTGATCGTGGTATATTTCAATCAACAAAGCAGAATAAGGTCTACTACCACGTTTATACAGTTGCTGGTCAAAGTAGGTTTTCTCCCTTAAGAAAAAAAATTTTTAAGGGCACAGACGGAGTAATATTCGTAGTTGATTCCCAAACTCACTTTTTTGAAGACAATATTGAATCTTTAAAAGAGTTAAAAAATATTACACGAGGGAAGCTAGTTAGGGAAATTCCGTTAATAACTATGTTAAATAAGCAGGATCTTAATGAAACTATTGGAGAAGAAGATTTTAAACAAGTTCTTAAAGAGGAAAAGCTTTGGTTTGAACCAGATCATGAATTATACATATGGAATCCAATAATCTATAAAACCTGCGCCCTATATGAAAAGAAAAGAGAAGTTTATAGAAGTTTTAGCGAATGTGCAAGACGAACGGGCTTGTATCAAATATATGGAGATGGTAAAGCACCAGTTGGCAATAATTTCAGCAGAGATATCCCTAAATTCTAATATTTCTTTGCTGAATATATATTACTTATAGCTGTAATTATTTTTTAATAAAATAAAAAAAGGAATAATGCTTTACTTTACAATAATTGGTTCCTATTCTTTTATGGATATGCCGTTTTCGATTATTATTAATTTCGTACCATAATTTACAATAAATAGATAAGAAATGTACATTAAATATCTATAGAAATAGATTGTAATATTTCAAAGTTTACTAGGATTTCCCTAAGGTTATAAAAATTCAATGAAAATAACTAAAATACATGACCTATAAAATATAGGAATGAAATGTTATAGTTACCTTGAGGATTATAAAAATCGACATCTCCAAAAACTAATTTTAAACTATTATAATAATTTATTTAAGTTCTAATACCTTTCATTCAATATTAACCAATAAAGTATTATGTTGAAATAGAGATGGGAGTTTACAACACTATAAAAGAAGAACTACCAAAACAATTTTCAATTTTTCAGTTAATTACTATTTTAGGAATAGATACCCAAGAAGTTCGAAAAGTGAGAAATTTACTAAAACAATTCCATAAGCATGGATTTGTTAAGCGGTTATCAAAAAATATGTATGAAAAAATTGAAAAATAAAAAGAAACCCTAATTGGTAATACTCATTTTTAAGGTCAATTGAGGAAAAATAAATGTAATGATCCTATTAAAAGAATCTAAAATTCCCCTTCCCTCAATAGCTACGGTTTTATTAACAGAAAGATGTTTAAAAAGATTTAAATTTATCTTATTAAGAAATTCATGGTGAATAATTTTCTGAGTTTCTTCAAAATCGTATTTATTTAAGGAAATAACCAAAGGTAAATTGTAAAAATCTTCTCTAAACATGGTTTTTAGTTCATTCCATGATCTTATATTATGGTCCAAGCATTGAGCTCTTGAATCAACAACAAAAATTATACCATCCACACCATTTAAAGTAGCAGGGCGAGTGCTAGCATAAAAGTCTTGTCCTGTAGCAGAGTATATTAGAAATTTTAAACTCCACTCTGCTCCTTCAAATTGTAACACACCAAAATCAAAAAATAAAGTCCTTCCTACTGTGCTATCAATTGAGTTTAAAGTATCCTCCCGGTTAAAAAAGGAAAATAAATGTTTTATTGATGTAGTTTTCCCAGACATAGCGGGACCATAATAAACAATTTTAATTTGTAAAGTTTTCTTCTCATAATCATATATCATATTCCTTTAACCCCATAATGATTGCATACTATCTAACGCATTAACTTTTTTTCCATTCTCAATTAAAAGTGAAAAGTCTTCTCCCCATTCTTTATTAATAAAAGAAACAATTCTATCAATAGGCGCGACATTATAATCAATAGTCTCTAAAAGCGTTTTCGTTCCAATTTTAGTATTCATATCAATATTATTCAACAAATTTAACCTGGAGAAAATAAAAAAAGCTCGTTTGGAACCCGAATAAAAGTTTTGAATCTCTTTTTTAAAAATATTCCTCTTTAATTCTTCTTTTTCGATATCAAAATCTAGAAGAGTTTCTATCAAATCTTCATCTATTTCTTCAGTTTTAACTTTTCCTGAAAGTGTTCGCTTCATTTTTATAATCGATTTTTCAGTATCTTGAGATATTTTATGTAGGACATCTCGTTCAAAAGTAAGATCAATTAGTTTCCAATTTAAACCAACAAATTCAACTAAAATTGAGTCAGAAAAGAATGAAATACTTAAAAAATGGTTAATTTTTTTTTTAACACTATTGATAAATTGACGAACTCTTTCTTTTTCTTTTGGTATTTCAATTCCAATTATCCAGGAATTAAATTGCTCAAATTGGTTCAAAGCTTTAAGAGCGACACTTGAAGGGCAACGTATGTGAGTTCTTTGGGAATTATAATCTACACTTTCATTCATGACTAAATTATCGTATTCATTCACTGAAATAAAATCAGTATAGAAAATAAACTCCTTGCGAAAATGAATTAAATTCGATAGATCAATCACAAAATCATCCACTTTCATAGCATCATTTCCGTATACGATAATTGGAACTCTATCTAAGAGGCCGTAAAGGATTAATGCTACATCTGGACCTTTTAATACCTCCAGCAATTTGAAGAAATTCAATATTTTCACCTATTCATTTAATAACTAATTCTCCTAACAAGGTTTTAATATCGAAAGTGCTTTGATTTTGAAGTTCTGAAGCTTGTTTAACGAGATATCGTATTTTAGTTGAAAATTGAGGAAGTATCAGTCGAATTAAACCTAGCTTTTGTCGAGATTTACCTATTACAGCGCTAAAAATTGCTTTTCCTAAGCCATAAATAAATTGGAATTTATCATCGCAATCTAGTAATATACTCTCAGCGTTCATTTTTTTAAGTAACCAAGCACATCTATTTGCTGTCTGAAAAAGCGAATAACTCATAGCAGAAATATTGTCTAAATTATCGTCGTTTACAGTAGTTTTTTTTAAAATCTTTGACGCTATAAAACCGCCCTCTATTGTGATATAAGCAAATTTTAAATCAGGAATAGCTATAGAGAAATTGTTTAAGAGCTTTCTTAATTCCATAGAGATGCTTTCTGAAAGATTTAATGAAAATGATGATACTTTAAAATTAAAATCCTCATTCTCTTTAACATTAAAACCCTGTATTATACTTTGAATTCTTTGGTCGTCAAATTGGACTAGAGGAGGTTTAAATGATTCACCAGAAGTAATTAATGTTGTTTTAATCTTTTTTAAACACTCATTAGTCTGGAGAAAAATGCCCCCTAAGTTTGTATTAGGCTGCGCAGTAATAGCTATGAAAAATTCATGCTTATTATCAATTATACCTTGCTGCTGTAGAATTCTATTTAATGAGTAATGTACGGGACTATTAAGAGGAGCGATTAAAATTTTCGCTTTTTTTCCTTCTATTAATATATATTTTAAGCTATTTGGATGTAAATGTATCCCCACATTAAAAATGGCGCTGGTTGCAGAACTAACATTAAAAATCTCATCCTTTGAGAACCAAACTCCTGCTGATTGAATAGGATTTCCATCTCTTTGAGTTAAAACTGCGTTCTCTACTCCCTTCAGTTGTTTTATCTGATCAAGATGAATTCCAATTTTTTCTTTTAATTCCATTTTAAATCTTGAAGCTCTTTTTTAAATTGATATTTTTATGTTAGAACTTAGATTTTTAAACTACGAATATTTGTAGATTTGTACTGTATTTTCCTCGAAAATGAAAAAATTTAAAACAAATCCTACTTATTTAATATTATAACAATTCGCATCTTTACCGGTGTAAGCTTGGATTACGGTATAAAACCGTTAGATGAAAAGA
>JAGXOB010000299.1:0-321 GCA_019894735.1 Promethearchaeota archaeon
GGCCTGAAGTACGTTCCTCACTTGAAAAATGCTTCTGAAAGAGGATTAGGTGAGTTCAATCTTGAAAATATAGAAATTATGGGATTATCCTTAGAAGATGCTAAAAAACTAACTCCAAAATTTAAAGTTCCAGGAAGACTTATGACTAGACTTGCGAGTTTTATCACTAGGAACATTGTTTATAAAGTCACAAAAAAGAGACCAATTCTTAAAAAGAAATTATGTGTACAATGTGGGCAGTGTTTTGAGATTTGTCCTGCAAAAGCCATTAATTTTACGAAAGGAAACTATCCCGAATTTCTGAGAAGAGATTGTATCTCT
>JAGXOB010000299.1:331-2412 GCA_019894735.1 Promethearchaeota archaeon
CTGTAATTTTTTAGAAACAGATAATTTGAAAGTCTTGTATTTTGAATCGAATTTAGTTGAACGAATTCGTTTGGTGCGTGCGCATACCCTCCAATACCTAAACCCCCAACTATAAAATTAAGCCCTAATTCGCTTTGTACTTGACTTAATGGGGCTGCTGCTGCGCTAATCGGCCAAATTTGGGTTGAGAATCCGAGCTCTTTAAAACTATCTACAAGACTTTTTACTAAAATTGAATCCACTCTAACTTTTGATCGATCATAACCGATATTTTGAATTACATCGAAGTTGGATTTTAAATTTCTCGTTAAGTAATTTATTTTCTGTTTAATTTCGTCCAATATTAAGTTTGCTGAGATATCGTGAGCAAATCTAATGTCAATATTGCACTCCGCTTTGTTAGCTACTATATTTTTTACCCCGTTTTCCATATAACCAGATTTTAAAGTAGATATATTGAATGTTGGATTAAATAAGTAATCAATGAAATTCTGCTTTGAATCATTTATGAGGGTTTGCGTAATACCTGCTTTTTCTTTAATTATTTCTAAATCGATACTTGCCATTAAATCCTCTATCATTTTGATTTCTCTTGTTGTGAATTCATAAGGAACGCTTAATGAATCAATTTTAAATTTATTTTCCGAATAAATAGCATTAAGTACGAATATCAAATCTTGAGTAGGATTAGGGATCATCGAGCTAAAGGCAGAGTGAGATTCTGCATTTGTTGTCGATACTTTAATGGATAATGATAAAATTCCTTTATAACCAAGTTTTAAAACCGATATATTATTCAAATCTTGTTTTATAGAAGGGTAATATGCGTCAATGCACGAATCAAACAAATTTTTCTTTCCTTTAAGAGTTTCTAATAGAGTGGGCGAACCTAGTTCTTCTTCTCCATCCATTAAAAGCATTAATGATATAGGAAGCTGTTCTTCTTCTTTTAACAGTTTCACCACATTTAGAAAGCACATTAAAGGAGTTTTTGAATTGTAAGCTCCCCTTGCAATAATAACTTTGCCTAATTTATCTAGTGGCTCTGGTAAATCAGTAATTTCAGCTCCAAAAGGATTTTCTATCCATTCTTTTTCTTTATTTACGGGTTGAGTATCGTACATCATGTAAATTAATAGAGATTCTTTGGTATTAGCATCAACTTCAGCTAACAATAATGGATTCATTTCCCCTTCGATTTCAATAACCTTTTCGCAAAAATTAGAAATGTACAATGTGAGATAATCTTTAGCTTCTTTAATTGCTTCTCTATTTGAAGTAAAACTTGGAATTTTCAAAAAATTAATCAAATCTTCTTTAATAAACCTTGCATTAGTACTACGGATTATTTCCTTTAAATCATTTTTAGAGTTAGAAGAGCTTTCTTCATTCATATATATTAAAATTTTAAGTCTCATTAATTAAAATATCTATTGAAAACGGAGTATGAAGTTAAATATGGATGAGTTAGAACTTCCAAAAACTGAAAAGATTAAAAAGTTAACTCAGGTTATGGAAAAAATTAAAGAAAATGGAAATTTATTAGGTGTTTTATTCGCATACCGCGACGGAGGTCTTATTGCGGAAAATTTTAAAGAAAAAATTGAATTTGATAACTTTACATCCATGTGTGCTTCGGTCTTAGAAAGTGCTATAGGTCTCAGCCAAACAATGGGAGATAGAAAAGCCACAAAAATAGTCGCAGAGTTAGGGACTCAGACTATTGTTATTACTGAATGTGATGAAAAAACTTTCTTAGTATTCGATCTGAATTACGAATCCAATTTTAATGTGATTTTAGATAAAATGGAAGATTATATACGCAAACTAGTTTTCCTCTACTAAAAAAGATAAATTAACAGAAAGTAAAAAAAATGATTTAATTTTAGTTATCTATTAGTTTTAGATACTCTATACATACTTGGGCAAATTGACCTAAAGCTTCTTTTTCAACTACAGCTGGCGTATCATTTCTAGTGTGATAATAAGGTGCTAGCTCTTCTTTTAAGTTCAACCCACCTATAGAGGCAGTTGGAATATTCTTTTTGCTAAAGACAGCTCCGTCAGTTGCACCAAATGGG
>JAGXOB010000300.1 GCA_019894735.1 Promethearchaeota archaeon
GTTTTAAGATTGTACTTTATATGAGATGGTTAATCAACATAACAACACTGAACGGGAGAACCGGTGGCGCACCAACCTGAAAGTCTAGTGCGAGGCCAGTCAATGGTTGACGAGGGTATGTTAAGTGAAAGTGACTGAAGCCGCCACTTCGTCTAATTACAAAAAAATCAGCTTACCCCCAAAACTGTATTGCACTCGCGATGCCTGTTCTTGCTCGCTGCCTGATCCATGTGCCCGACTATCAGACGGTTTAAAAAGACTATTTTGGACCAGACCCTAAGGGTTTTCAGTGGGAGACGATCTGCATATGGCGATCGCCAGCCCAGAATCCTTGTATTTACGGGTGACTATGAAACCCTTAGGGTCTTTTGCCTTGTCGATGACTGGTGAGGGGCATCGGACTGAATAGCTGGTAGGTGGTCTGATTACATGAGGTGGAAATTGTTTAATACTTTGGGGGTGTTTGATGGGCGCAGGGCGCTGAGCTACTGCAGGTTCAATACTAAACGGGCACAAGGCCCTGAGCTACGAGTCTGGGGCAGGCATATCAGGCGGGCATAGGGCGCTGAGTTACTGCAGGTTCAATACTAAACGGGCATAAGGCCCTGAGCTACGAATCTGGGGCAGGGGTATCAGGTGGGCACAGGGCGAGAGCGGATTATCGAGGGATGATTGTGGTTATAGATCACAGGGGCGCTCGAGACCGTGAGCTTCGAGCAGGGCGGCGTCTTCCATGAGGGTCTCGGTGGGGCCGTCGGCGACGATGCGACCCTGGTCCATAATGACCATACGGGGGAAGAGTTCGCTCACCATGAGCATATCGTGGGTAGAGACGAGCATAGTTAGGGGCAGGTCGCGCAGTAGGTTGATGAGCCCGCGGCGGGAGCGCGGGTCGAGGCCGGCGGTGGGTTCATCCAGGATGAGCATTTGGGGCTGCATGGACAGCACAGTGGCGATGGCGATGCGTTTCTTCTCTCCAGCGCTCAGATGGTGAGAGACTCGGTCCTTGTAAGCGCTCATGGCGACGGCTGCCAGGGCTTGATCGACGCGCAGCTGCACCACACCTTCAGGCAGGCCTTGATAGAGGGGGCCAAAAGCGACATCGTCAAAGACGGTGGGAGAGAAAAGCTGGTCATCGGGGGTTTGAAAGACCATGCCCACCTGGGCGCGCACCAGTTTCAGGTTGTCCGGGTTGACGTCCAGACCGCAGACTTTTATGGACCCTTCGCCGGTGAGGATGCCGTTGAGGTGCAGGATGAGGGTAGACTTACCGGCGCCGTTCGGGCCGACCAGTGCGGTCTTCTCGCCGGGTGTGATGTTGAGAGAGACGTCGAAGAGCGCCGGGTGGCCGTCGGGGTATTGGAAAGAAAGGTGTTCGATTTCGATAGAGTGGTGCATAAGGTGCAACCCCCACCCCCGGCCCCTCCCCAGATCCTTCGTCTGTCCTCAGGACAAGTCAGGGGAGGGGAGTTTTGAGGCCGGTAGTTGGGTGGGTACAATGTCTGGAGTTGGATTAGGTAATATTTGTTAGCTCATGAATTCATGTATAAATAGTTTATAGAATGAAGGCGAGCATGAGCAACAAGGCCAGAGCGAACAGACCAAGGGCTAATATCGTTATCTGCATGCCGTTAAGGCTGGGCAGGGGGATTGTGCGGACCTCGCCGTCGTAGCCGCGTGAGACCATCGCCATGTAGATGCGGTCGGAGCGCTCAAGGGCGCGCAGGAACAGGCTGCCTGCCATGCCGCCGGTAACGCGGGCGCGCCAGGCCAGGCTGCCGCCGGTCTTTGCGCCGGGCGCTGTGGATTGACCGCTGCGGGCGGCGCGGGCTCTCATCAAGCGCAGGGCTTCGTCCGTCAGCACGAACAGGTAGCGCCACATCAAGCCGAAGATGGCAACCAGCAGGCGCGGGATATGGATAGCCCGCATGGCAGCCAGCAACGCCGGGAATGGTGTGGAGGCTGCCAGGACGACGGCTGCCTGGACTGAGATCCACGATTTGAGGGCGATGCTGATGAAGCGTTCCACACCGGGTTGGGTAACCGTCAGGGTCCAGGATGCGATGGAGAAGGATGCCAATGGTTCACCTCTAATGGTGAAGATCACGGGGAAAGCGGCCAGGATGAAGGGCAATGCCAGGAGCGAGCGCTTCTGTACGTAGCTGATCCCGAGATCGGATAATATTTCGACAGAGAGGACCATTGCAAGCAGCAGGATATAGACCGGCCAGGCGCCAGGTGGAGTGAGCGCACAGGTCAGGATAAAGGCCAATGCCAGCAGCAGTTTGACGCGCGGGTCGAGGTGGTGAACGGGGCTGCTGCGGTGGTGGTAGGGGTCTAAGAAATGGATGTGCATGGTTAGTTTTCAGTAATTTGGCGGTTGCGGCGCAGCAGGGCAACGGCCAAGAAC
>JAGXOB010000301.1 GCA_019894735.1 Promethearchaeota archaeon
CCTTTATAGGATGGCTAAAGGTGATTACTACGGAGAATATCTCGTTAAAGGGGCACTTAGTAGAAGAAGGGCACTTAAATTAGAATTTAAAGCAAAGCATCACGGTTTTAGAGCTCAAATCGAGAAGAAAAGCGACGGATACCTTTTAAAAATCTTTGGGGACTCACAAAAGCAAGTAGACGATTTTATCTTTATGGTTCTTGAGCGTAAACTTGACCTTGAACGTTTTTTAGCGGGTCCATCTGAGAAATTTTATTAAAATCCTTAAAACCAGCATAATTTTATAACCATGACTCAAAATATATAATAAAATTAAAAAATATCGCGAGAAAGAGAAATAAAAAACACCTCAAATTTACTTCAAGCCTTCTTTTTTATAATGATTAGGTTTAATTATCAATACCAATTTTGTTGATTAATATAACAAGAAATATGTTTGTAAATTTATTAAATGAGATGATAACATGAGTTTATTACAATGTCCTATTTATTCCGGAGCATTTGGTCCATTTGGTTGGGTTTTTATGCTTATTGGAGGAATAGTTGCTTTGGTTATTGGGGTTTTGATCGCTAATTATATGCATAAGGACGCTATAAAAAGAGGTATAAACGCCGAATTCTGGCTAGTTTTTGG
Organism: Promethearchaeota archaeon; assembly: GCA_019894735.1. The sequence continues at coordinate 635 of JAGXOB010000301.1, forward strand.
TTTAATTTTTAGTGTTTTTGGATTGATATTATATCTAATTGTTAGAAATAATTATAACCAAGAAAGAAAGGAATAAAAGATACAACTTTAAATAAGAAATATTTTTTTTTAATTTTCTAGACTGTTAAAATTTCATATTTATTCTTAAATTCGATAGATTTAAAACATCTTAATTTTTTTTATAATAACAACATTTAAATATATACTTTTCCGTATATATCCTAGAGTAAGGTTTTCAAGAATTAAGAAAAATAAGCTCTATTATTCGAAATATGAAAACTTGAGGAAATAAAATGATTTCTATGATGATACAAACCGAACATTTTCACATGATGGATTGGTGGATTGATTTATTTGGTCCCTTCTCGTGGATTTTCATGGTGTCTGGATCTATAATTTATATTGCATTAAGTGTTTTTATTGCTTATTATGTTCATAAAGACGCTGTAAGAAGAGGAATAAAGAATTCAGAATTCTGGTTAGTAATTGGACTAATCTTCAATTTACTAGGGCTATTACTTTATTTAATTGTAAGGGGTAATTACCGAGAAGATGTTTAAGCAACCGTATATATTTCAAGATAAACCAATAAAGAATTACGTAAGTAAGAGAGAGGTGTTTGAATGATTTTTGATGAATTTCACCAGGGAATGGATATGATGATGGGCTGGGATTCAAATATTTGGTTTTACATAATAATTGGATTGACTGCTTTAGTTTTAGTAACAATTTTGATAATTTATCTAATGAATAGGAACACTAAGCAGGAGGTTAGTTCAAAAATTTTCGATAAACCTGCTTCAGAACCAATGATAAATGAAGAATATCAAAATAGCACTTCAAAATTTTGTCCAGGATGCGGTGAAAAACTTGGTGATATCCTAGGGAAATATTGTTCTATCTGTGGAACGCAAATTTAAATAGAAAACTTAGCTTTTTCTTTTTTTTTTTTAAAAAACAGTTTTAATCTTAATTCTCCTTGTACGCCTTGGCACAATGTTTACAGCAAAAATTCAAAACATTATTCCCAATTTTTTCACTGTGATAATTATCGTAAAGCCTGACTCCACAACTAGCACAGATTTCTAACCTAGACTCTATTGCCACTTCTATCAGGTTGTTAAATCTTAAGAAAATTTTATCTATGAATTCATGACCTTGAGGTGTAAGTTGAAAACCTTTCGAGCGTTTCGACGTTTTAGAAATTACAGCATCCTCTACATAAGCTTGAGATTTTAAACTTTTTAAGAAATCGTAAACATAAGTTGGACTAGCTGTTTTACCCAAATCCTTTTCTAATCTTTTAAGAATAAAATACCCAGTAACTGTATCATTTGATTTTAATAAAACTAACATATAAAATTTGGTGAGATTTTGAATTTTAAGTTCTGTTTCTTCAGTCATAATGGAAATACCTACTTCTTCTAAATATACTATAAATATATTATTGATCTATAGAATATAAAAATAATATTTAAATATATACTTTTTAATATATATATTAAAGTATATTTTAATTAATTTTTAAATTAGAAATCATGAGAGATATTTCATTTAGCGTATTAAAAAAAAAGATCAATTATGTTTTCAAATTATAATCATAATCTATATTTAATTATTACAATAATGAAGAATTAAGAAAAAAGGTGATTTTTGAATGGTAGAAACAAAAGAAGATATAAATTTGAAATTATCAGGAATGACTTGCGCAAACTGTGCGTTGAAAATTGAGAATAAACTTGGTAGTCTTGAAGGAGTCAAGAACGC
>JAGXOB010000302.1 GCA_019894735.1 Promethearchaeota archaeon
GTTTTAATATTCTCGCCAAGTGTGTTTACATTCAAGGCATCTAAAAAACGAGGTGCTTGGTTCATCAGCGCTACGAGTTTGCTCTTGCCAAGCCTCTGCCTTTTTATTGTTGCATTTAGGACAATATTTATTTACAATTGGATGGACAGAAATTTTATCTTCGGGGGTCACAACTATAAGATTCTTATCTAAAGCAATTTTCTTCAATTTCACATTTTTATTAATCTCTTCCGTGCTTAGATTTAGTTCCTTTTGAAAGCCACACCCACAAAATAAAGACTTATTTCCATCATAAACTTTTTTACGTAAAAGATTTGAACATTCTGGACAAAATTCAACCATATATTTAACCCTAAAAATTAGTAAAGTTCCTTAAAGAATCAAGAAAAGCATAAATAATAAAATTTGTGCTTTTAAATTAAAAATTTTACAAATTTATAAGAATTCGATTAGTCTAGTAAATATTTTAAAGGAAAAAGCTAAGACTTATAACATCTTTAAACTTTGAGCCTCAGAATTAACTCTAAACTAAATTTAATTCTTTTTTAATTTCATAGAGCTTTTGATAATATTCAAAGTTTAACTTATTCTTATCCTGTATAATTTCTGCACTAACTTCTTTTTCTCCTTCCATACTAATGTTGAGTTCGCCTAAAACATTAATAAGATCATTTTTTTTGAACGGAAATTCAACTACTTTAATATCAACTTTAATATCTCCAGTTTTATCGTTTAAAATTATGTGGTCATTTTCAACGATTTGCTTAACATAACCGGTTATTTGGACTCGACTATCCGAATTTTTTACATCATTTATCATTCTTTGAATCGCTGGTTCGCGCATCATATTATTTCATTTTTTTTTTTTTTATATAGATTAAAAAATTTAAGGTGACTATAAATAATTAATTCAAAAATTACAATTTGAATTGTAAAGTATTATTAAACCTATAATACTGAATTTTATAAATATTGGCAATAACACTATATTAATATAAATTAGTAATCAATAAAAGTGCTGATAATTAATGAGCTTTACACTAAAACTGGAAAATAGTAGGGTATTGAAGGGAATTGTTGAAACGCTGTCTAGTATCATTGATGAGACTGAATTTAAAGTTTCTCCCAAAGAATTTGTTATAACTGCGATGGACCCAAGTCGAATTTGTTTGCTAAAATTATCAATAAAGAAGGAGAGCTTTGACGATTATAAGTGTAGCAAAGAATCTAAAATAGGACTAAATTTAGACGATTTAGATAAGATCCTCAAAAGAAGTTCTGCTGACGACAATATTGAAATAGATTTTAAAGAAACAGACCAAAAAATTAAAATTACTATGCAACGCGAAGGGAGAACCCGCAAAAGAACATTTAGTTTAGCTTTAATTGACCTTGAACGGGAAGAAATTCCAATGGATAACTTATTGAAAATTGAGTATCCTTCAAATTGGGTTATAGATACGGAATTTCTAGTAGAAGCAATAAAAGATGCAGAAATATATTCTGAAATACTTAACATGAAGGCTGTTGCGAACGAAGGATTAATCTTTAGCTCGAGTGGTCAGATCGGTGAAATGGAGTACAATCTCAGCGTAGAAGATTTAATTGAAAGCGAAATTAACGAGACTTGCACGGGAGCCTATAGCCTTACATTTCTAAAAGCAATACTAAAAATCTCCTCAATTACAGAAAAACTCGAAATTTCACTTAAAACAGATCATCCCTTAAAAATGATTTTCAATCTTTTAGAGGGTGGAGAATTGAACTACTTTCTCGCTCCTCGGGTCGAAGAAGCTGAATTTGACGACAACGACGATATGGACGAATTTTAAGATATTTAAAAAATCAATTAACTCTTTGCAATTAAAACAAAACACCCCCGTTCTCAATTATATATCCCTATTTTTATTTTATAAAAAGAGGTTCTACGAGCCATGAGTATTTCAAATGAATTAGTCAATCATTATCCGTGGCTTCCCTCTTTAAGAAAGTTTTATAAAGATACCAGGGAGCTATCATATTCTGAATTTGTTTCAGAAATATTTTCTAATTCTGATAGTGTCCAAATTAGCGAGCGAGTATTAAATATCTTTGATGCTGCATTCAATAATCTTGAAGAGATTCCAGATTATAAAAAGGACAACTTGAATATTTATGTATACATATTACTCCAAATTCTAATTTATGCTCTAAATAACAAGATAATAAGAAATAGAACTGCTAATCTATATTCAAAGAATGCTTATATTGATATGGAAAGAGACGATAACAATTCAGATCTATATGATATCTGTAAAGATTTAGATCTAGATATTCACTTTTATGATCCACCCGAATCATATGGGCTGAAGATTATAAAGGATCAACGAGAAAAGCTAGAAACTAATTTTTCCATCCATTACAT
>JAGXOB010000303.1 GCA_019894735.1 Promethearchaeota archaeon
TATCGGGTTCTGTAATAGCTGATTTCCAAGAGGGAATAAGAGTTCCAACAAGCAATGGTATTATGGCTGCTGCATAAAGTGTCAGTATACTACCAATACCAATAAAAATGGGAACAGGAAAATTTGGATAAATTGCTGACCAACCAAGGAGGAAGTCTCGAATGATGGGTGCACCAAGATACACATCGAAGATGATTGCAAGGAAAACACCAATTGTAGCAGAAATAAAGCCTAATATCAGTGTTTCTAGAAATCGGATTTCTAAGATATTTGAAGTGCTAAATCCCAGAGTTTTTAGAATTCCTACTTCTCGTTGTGATTCTCTGCTTGCTGTGCTGGACTGATTCCATGCCACTAAAATCACTGCTAGAAGTAAAATAAACCAGAGTACTGAAACATAACCAGAGCGAAGGCCATATGTTGAGGCAAATGCGTCATTCATTGATTGACGTGTGATGACTCGGAGATCAGGATAAACCTGAGAGATCAAAGAGGCAGTATTAGGAATCATAGTCTCATCATTTAAGTAAATACATAAGTCCATGGCTGTTTCAGGTCCAATATCAAGGAAGTCCCTCGAAGTTTCTATATCAATTAAGATTAGATCGGAAGTGAAAAGGCTGACATCAGAATCGAAAATGCCAATCACCTTGAAGGAATAAACAGCATGGACTTCGGCAATCTTGACTTCATCATTAAGTTTTATGTTTAGAGTCTTAGCAACTTGTGAACCAATAATTGCAACGTTCCTTTCGTTTGCTAAAAAAGGTCTTCCTTGGGTGATTGTGAATCCGATTTCTTCAATTGTAGGTATAGTATTAGGGTCTATGCCCATGAATGTGTAAATTCTATTTTCAAGGAATACATAGCCCCATACTCTAGGGATAATCTTCTTAACATCTAAAAATTTTCCAAGATATTCAGCATAAGCGTATGGGAGAGGGACAACTCGTCCAGCTTGCATGTTCTGAACTGTTATATCTGGTGCATATTCTACACTTATTTGAGCTTCTTTTAATAATCCATCTGAAACAAATATTGTTGAACCCAAGACCATTATTGCAATCACTAAAGAAAATGTAATTGCTATTGTTCGAGTTTTTTGAGCGAAGATTGACCTAATGGCATATTCAAGAAAATTTGTGTGCTGTTGAAGACGATGGACTGAACTTTTCAAGGATGAATAACCTCAATAGAATACTCTTTTCCTATGAAAATTGGAGCTACTTTACCACATGATTCGTGATAACAGTAACCTCCGGGAATATCAGGTAAGCAAATTGGTTCAAGTAAAGGGTTGCGTGCAGAAAGGCATTCTGTTGGAATTGACAAACCCATATAGCCTAATGCTTTTACGAAGGTTCTGCCATATTTTGGGCTTGATTCCCATGAAAGTTCGCTATATGCAACATGAATAAAGTTTAATGTAAATAAGCAGAGAATGAAGACCAACATAAACTTGGCTCGGGATATTTTCAGAGTCGGCAAAAACTGTCATCTCCATTATTTTTGTAAACTAATTTTTGAAGCTTAATTAACTGGGTATCATTTTAATGACTCGAATTGCTCAGATTACTGAACTGGGGTAAGTTAACCTCAAATAAATTGGTGAGTGCAATGCGTTTTTCATTAACTATTTTTTCGTTTTTGTATAATCAACGCTATTAAAGCTACTGATATTAACGAAATTCCTATCCCTATTAGAGCGTAGTTAAGTAAGGGAATTTTGGTCGGCCTATAAGCTATTGTAAATGAAGAAAGCTTTGTTTCTGCAATATTTGCAGATTCTTGAAGTGTTTTTTGGGGAACGTTTGATGCCCAATCATATGAAAGACTTATTGCAGTTGAACATGCTGTTGAACATGTGAGCTTATTTGTCATGCAGCTGCCTCCCAGAATTACTCTTATGAATTCACTGTTTCCAGAAAAGCTCGCCCAGGATAGCTCACCATCTGTAAAATTTAGGCCTATGGGTTTTCCACATGAAAAGCATTGGCCCTGCAATTCGGAGTTGTTGTAATATATTGCTTCAACCATACCACAAATTGGGCAGCATCCCCAATGTTCTGCTCCGTCTGAAGAAACTATAAGAAATGAGGATGCATCTTCTTTTTCTATTTCCATACCACACGCTTCACATGCGACAGTTGCCATGGTTCTATTTATTGTAGCTCCAGCTCCTCCAGCAAGGAATATTATTCCAATCAAAGCAATGATTAAAACATAATTTTTAATATTCAAAAATAATAAACCCCCATATCAATCATTTTATATAAGTTCGGGCGTGCATTTTTAAATTTTATTCTCTTTCTCGACATGCGTGCGCCATCTATTTCTCTCAAGACATTTTACGCGCTAGGGTGTTTCTGCGTTGGTTCGAGACTGCCAAAACC
>JAGXOB010000304.1 GCA_019894735.1 Promethearchaeota archaeon
TCTACGAGCAATTTATTTGTTAAAGAAGCTATTGAAGGGGACATAAAAATTAATAAACCTAATAGTCAAGTAATTCAAATAGATGAGAATTTAAGTGAAATCTATCTCGAAATAGAAAATACTGGTATAACTACCGTGATCCTAAAGGATTTTTATATCGACGACGAGATTAATACTCTTAACGATTTTATTTTTATTGAAGGCTCCTCTATTTTAGAAGTTGGTCAAAAATGTTATGTAAAAATAACAAATACTGATGTTCCATTTTATCCGGTAAGAACGGAGCACAAAATTGGAGTTGTAACTCCTAATAATATCAAAGACGAACTTCTATTTACTTCGAATTACGATGGTTTTAAATTATCAACGCTTGAAGAGAATAGAATAGCGTCTCCAGAAGCATTAATTGTGACTCAGAGCGATTTTAGGAAGCACATTCCAGTTAATTTAGAACAAACTTATGCCTATACCTACGATAATGGTACTACAATCCTAAACCTCATGATTAAAAATACGGGGGATATCATACTTGGACTTGATTCAATTTATCTAACGAAATCTGGAGCATGGGTTTCTGTTTTGGATATTGATACGTTTAATTTGCTCCCTGGTCATGAGAATACAATGAGTGTAGTGGTTCCTGAGGAACTAGGTAACATTGAGATAAACGACGAGTTAGGAATTATAGTCACAGCTAACTTTGATATGGAGACGAAAGCTTCTGATATTGGATATATTCATACAATTGCTAATGGACCTAGTGTCCAAATTCTCGAAAATGTCGAAGGTCAAATTAGCTCGATCATTTACGCTAATGAAACGGGTAAAATCCTCGTTAAAAACACTGGTGATGAATCTATAAAACTTGATAAATTATACTTAAATAGTACAACTGAGTTAGATTTCGCAAGTGATATGAATTTTGAATATGGAGATATTAATTTAGATATTCAAGAATGCGCTTTAGTTTCTTTTAACACTACTGGACTGAAGTTAAATTCCTCTAACATCTTGAATGTTGAAATAACGACTAATACTACTGCTCAATTCGATTTAGATTTAACTGTAACAGTAGATTCACGATTTTACAATATTAATATCGATGGTCTTGGTACAGTAGCATATGACACAGGTAATGTAATTATTAAAATCGAAAATATAGGATTAATTAACGTAACATTAGAATCTGTTTATGTGAATAACACATTTGTCTCCTTAGGAAATTTCATAATAACTAATTATACAATTGGAACTGATGATCCGATTCAATTAACAATTTCAATGGACGATCTCGATGATATACTTGGTTATGATGTTGTTCCTGGCGAATCATTAGAAATATTAGTTCGAACTGAAGAAGGAGCAGAATATATTCACTTAGAAATTGTTCAACCCTAATTTTTTTTATCTTTTATTTTTAGTAAAAATCATAAATTATGCAAGATTAAAAAATCTATAGACCTATCGTCTATAAATTGTATTTGACTTCATCTTCAATTAACCTCAATATTTTGGTACTTACTTCATGATATCTAATTTCAAAATTGAATCTGATTATATACCTAGTGGAGATCAGCCAGAAGCGATAAAGAAACTTGCAAATAATATTGAGAATGGAAAAAACTTTCAAACTTTGCTTGGAGCTACCGGCACGGGGAAAACATTCACTGTTGCTAATATTATTCAAGAAGTTCAAAAACCGACATTAGTTATGGCACCAAATAAAACGCTTGCTGCGCAACTGTATAACGAACTTAAAGAATTATTTCCTACCAATGAGGTCCATTATTTTGTGAGTTATTACGATTATTATCAACCTGAGAGTTATATGCCTATAACAGGGTTGTACATCGAGAAGGATTTCAGCGTAAACGAAGAAATTGAAAGGCTTAGATTAGCTGCCACACATGCGATCAGAACCCGGAACGATGTCATAATCGTAGCAACCGTCTCTTGCATCTATGGGATTGGTGATCCTAAAATCTGGACTGCAATTTCTCTGAACCTCGATATTGGTCAAACAATTAAAAGGAAAGAAATAATAAAACGATTAATATTAATGAATTATGAAAGAAAGGAAGTAGAATTTAAACCGGGCGTAGTAAGGGTTAGAGGAGATATTATTGACATATTTCCAGCTTATTTAAACACCGCTATTCGTATATCTTTATTTGGAGATGTGATTGAGTCAATTCAAGAAATACATCATATTACGAATAATGTAATAGGAGATCTTTCAAATTGTAGAATTTTTCCTGCTACTCATTTTATCATACCCGAAGAAAATAAGGAAAAGGCTTTAGTCTCGATAGAAGAAGAGTTAGAAATTCAAGTAGCAATGTTCATGAAAGAAAAAAGGTACGCGGAAGCGCAATGGATAGAGA
>JAGXOB010000305.1 GCA_019894735.1 Promethearchaeota archaeon
ATTTTAGGTATTGCCTATTTTAAAACTTTTAAGAGTTTAACAGAATTAGTAGAAAAAATCAGAAATCTATCATGCGTTAACCATGTTGAGATAGCTCTATCAAAAGATACTATTTTTCCAGTTTCTCAGGAACAAATGGAACTATTTATATAAAATAATTTTATTGCAGCATAAAAAAGCTTGAAATATCAGAACAGAAATATTTTTAAGCCAAAAAATGCTTACAATTACCATAGAGGCTTGAAAAATGGATAAAATCGTTAAAGAACCTTCTAAAGAACTCCGATCAGACTGGGACGGCGACATCATCCCCAATTCGATACAACAACATAACGTTAAGAATAGTTTATTGAAAAAAATAACAAATTAATTTAGTTAACTAGAGCTAAAATCTATTTTTATATAAGATAATCAAATTTGTTTAATGTTGGATTAGGTTGATTATTGACTCACATGTTCATATTGGAGGACCTCCTAAGGAGAGTGAACCAAAAAACTTTGCAAAACTAATGAAAACAAGCAAAATAGACAAAGCCATTATTTTCAGATATTTTTATGACAAACCAACAATTTTCAGTAATCGATATATTAGCTCAGTAGTTGAACAATTTTCTAATCAATATGTAGGTTTTGCATGGATAAACCCCAATGAAGAAACAGCAACAAAAGAACTTAAAGAATCGATCACAAAATGGAAATTAAAAGGTGTTAAACTCCACTTAGAGATGCACCCTACACCATTAGAAAAACTCCGAAAAATATTCAACATTGCTGAAAAATACACAATCCCTATTTGCCTTCACTTAGGAAACGATTTTAACCAAATTGAGATACTATCTCAAGAATACAATGTAAAAATAATAATAGCTCATCTAGGTACAGGAGTATATTGCCTAGATATTAACCGGTTAAAAAAAGCAATTGAATTAGCCAAAAATAAAAATGTATTTCTTGAGACCTCTGGCAACACTTATCCTTTGGTAGATTATGCATTAAAAGCTCTTAATCCAACAAAATTAATTATGGGATCAGATTTTCCACACGAGCATCCTCTTGTTTCAGTAAAAATAATAGAGTTACTAAAACTTTCAGATAAAAATAAAGACCTAATACTTCAAAAAAATATATTACAAATACTTGAAGTTTAACTTTAAGAAACTAATTTAGTTGAACCAAAAAAACAACTTAATAAATATTATAAAAATTGAATATTAATGTTATAACTTCTTCAGGAAAGAGCTGAAAGTTTAAATTCAAAAAACCTTTATCATCAATAATATTTAAATCAGAAAATCTATCCAGCACTAAAGTTATTACTTAGAAATAATTTAAAACTAAGAATCTAGCCCGGTGGTGTAGTGGTCAAGCATAGGGGCCTCTGGAGCCCTCGACGAGAGTTCGAATCTCTCCCGGGCTACTACTATACTTGTTATAGAATACTAAATCTTCCTTTTTTCTTGAAAACAACAGCATTCCTACACAACAGCCTAAAAATTGTATTCAATTCGAAACTGCCTAAAAGACAACCTCATACAAAACTACACAATAGAAGAAATCGTCGAAAAATACCAAGAATGGGTAACCTAAGACACATATATACACTACATTCTACTTTTCAAAAAAGAATTCTATGCTTGTAAAGACAGAAAAGGAAATTTCAGAATAGAAGAAAAAAAGGTTTTAAAGAAGCATGGCATAGCTATGTCGATATCAAGGCTGTTGATTCCCTTTGCAGTGGCCTAAATTACCTAAAAAGTATCTCTTGAAAGGAATTGAGATTGAAAATACTGATTCGAAAACCTTGAAACCCCTAGCTCTTTGTTGGGTTTTCCGAAAGAGGGTTTTTTTGGTAAGCGGGATCTTTCGAAGGAAGCTAAGCGACTTGATACGCTACTTGCATAATTCACAAAAAATTTTTACAAATAACACCCTTCAATGAAATAATGCCAGAAGAACCATTCCACCTTCTTAGGCTTTGTACCTTCTGAAGTAATTTTAATAAAAAAAGACATATGGTTTACACAATTAGATACAAAACAAATAGACACCCTAAATAAACACTTATTAGAAAAAAAAGGTTGCCTAGAATAACGATCTATTAATTTTTTATCAAAAATGTTATCAAATAAGTGGATACAAAATACTATGACCACTATCAAAAACCACTTTCACATTATACATACAACCATCACTAAAAGAACCTAAAACATGAATAGGTACAATCGCTCCTTTTGGAATTGAATCAAAACAAGAACTTGAAACGTAAACATCATAAGGACTTTTGTTAATATAAACTTCAACAACACCAAGATCTCTATCAAGACCGTTTCTAACATAAATCTGCATACAAGTACTAT
>JAGXOB010000306.1 GCA_019894735.1 Promethearchaeota archaeon
CTGTAATAGCATTTTTAGTTGCTGCAGTTATAATTATACTAGGTTTTCTAGGGGAGGAATTTTTTAAAAGAACTAGTATTCCTGATCCTCTTTTGCTTCTTCTGTTAGGTGTAGTTATGGGTCCAATTTTTAATTTCTTTGCTCAAGATGAATTATTAGCAATTACTCCTTATTTTTCCGCTTTAGCTCTTATTATTATCCTTTTTGATGGAGGCTTAAATATGAAAATAAGAGAAGCTGTGAAAAATAGTCCTCGAGCTCTAGTAATGGCCTTAATGGGTTGGACTTTAAACGTTTTAATTACTGCTGCTTTTTGCAAAGTGTTTCTAGGCTGGAGACTTCTTAATGGTTTACTGTTAGGAAGTATAGTTGGAGGTGGTAGTTCGTTAATTGTTATTGCTCTAACTCGAAAGCTTGGTGTTAATGAAGAAGTTGAGACTTTGCTCAGTCTTGAATCTATACTAACTGATGTCTTATGCACTGTTGGGGCATTTGCTGCGATAAATATTATTCTTTCAGGAGAAATAAGTCTAGAAGCCGCTCTTGGTTCTGTTGGATTAGCTTTTAGTGTGGGTATTCTGGTAGGTTTAGGTTTTGGTGTATTATGGCTTTTTGCTCTGGAAAAACTGAAAGGGAAACCCAATGCGTATATGTTGACGTTAGCTGTATTATTTTTAACTTATGTTGTAGCCACTCTTTTGGGGGGTAGTGGCGCGATTTCAGCTTTGTTTTTAGGTTTAATAATTGGAAATAATGGGTCAATAGCAAAATTGCTTAAGTTTAGAACTACTGTTTCTATTGATGATCATGTGCGTGATTTCCATTGTCAAATTAGTTTCTTAATTCGTTCTTTCTTTTTCGTATTTACAGGACTTCTATTTACTTTTTCATCTTTTGCTTTAGTTCTATTCGGGCTATTACTAACTTTTGCTTTTCTTGGAATCCGATTCATAATAATTAAAATCACAACTTTGAAATCTAATCTTCATTCTGTTGAAACTTTAATGACAATAATGTTTCCTCGTGGTCTTGCCGCAGCTGTATTAGCTTCACTTCCACTGACGATGGGAATTCCAGGTTCTGAACTTTTTCCGGAAATCTCTTTTATAGTAATTTTAGCTTCAATATTAGTGACAACCATCGGAGTTGTATTTCTTAAGAAACGTACAAAACCCTCACGCTATGAATACAATTAATCTATAATGGTTCCTGATGAAAATTTTTCTCTGAGTAGATAGTTAGTAACCATTAAATAGCCTGCATTTGTTATCTCCATAGAAGTGATCCTGATGCCACAAAGTGTTATTTGTCACGAATGTCGTCATGTTTTATATCACGGCGGAGATCTTAAACCTCCTGATGAAATTATCCAACAACACGATGGGAAATGTCCCAACTGTGGAAAAAAGCTTTCTTTAATGCCTATAGACGTTGAAATTAGACCTTTTAAATAAGAAAAATATGCATTAATTGCTTACTCTTATTATTAACTGTAGATATTATCTAAACAATTATTAATCACAAAAAGCAAATAGAAGACCTAATTTAAGTGCTGATACAAGTGCATGTTGGAGGAAAGGATACTGTCAAATAAAAAAATAATCAATGGCTTCAAATCTTTAGGACAAATACGAAATATGAGTCGCACATCAGTATTTTGTTATTCAGCTTTAATTCTGATTCTTATCATAGCTTTTAGTGTACGTATTTTACCTATGAGATGGGAAATCCCATCAGGCACTTTGCGCTTAAACGAATTTGATCCTTATTATCAATTTAGTCTAACAAATCAAATGGTGGAACATGGCCTACTTTCACCTTATTATCCTGAACCAGGTTGGATAAATGAACAATTATGGTATCCCGAAGGATTAGATATGTCTCGTTCTTTACCTTCATTACCAATGACGGCAGCTATACTCTATAATGTTGTTTCGTTCTTTGGTGTAAATATTGATTTGATGTCTTTCTGCGCAATTTTACCTGCGATACTGGGCACTTTTGCATGTTTAATAATCTATTTTGTAGGCAAAGATATGGGAGGAAAAACTATTGGTCTATTCTCTGCACTTTTTCTCGCACTCTCACCATCATTTCTTCAGAGAAGTTCTTTAGGGTTTTTCGATAGTGAACTTCCAGGCATAATCGGATTATTATTGTTTATTTTCATGTTTTTGAGATCTATTGATTTGAAAAGATCATTATCTTCATCAATGTTATACTCCTTAGGAGCTGCTGGTGCATTAGCCTACTTCATTTTAGGTTGGGGTGTCGCTTATTTTATGGTAAACTTAACAGTACTTTTCATTTTTGTATTAATTCTACTAAAAAG
>JAGXOB010000307.1 GCA_019894735.1 Promethearchaeota archaeon
AAATTAGAGAAGCTGTCGAAAGTAAAAAAATCGGGGATGTAGTTTGTGCTACTGCAAAAAGAGTTTCCCAATGGCCAGAAAGAATAGGAGATGTGGGAGTAGTCAAAGATACTGCAATTCATGATATTGATATTATGAAATATCTAACAAATGAAGATCCTGTTGCCGTTTATGCAAAAACAGGTAATATGAGACATAGAAGCTTTGAAGATTATGCGCAAATAATGTTAACTTATGAAGATGGAAAAAGCGCATTTATTGAATCAAATTGGTTGACACCATACAAAACACGCAAGTTGGTGATTACTGGAAGTGAAGCAATTATGAAACTAGATTATATTTCACAAGAATTATGGATTGAACAAAAGAAAAAAACAGTTCAACCTAAGTATCAATTCAAAGAACCCTTAAAACTTGAGTTGCAACATTTTGTTAATTGCATAACCAAAAATGAAAAACCCCTAATATCAGGAATTGATGGACTAAAAGCCTTGAAAATTGCAGAAGCAGCCTTAAAATCTTCATCAAAAAATAGATTAATAAAACTGAAATGGTAAATAGGAGAATTCTTTAGCGTTTTAACCGAAAAGGATTTCCTTCAAAAACAACTTTTTCTGGAAATTTATTTTTCCATTTTTTTAAGAAAGGAAGATCATCAGATTCGTTTCTTAACTCGTCAGGTAACATTTCTGGAATTTCGTCACGAATTGGATACCAACGCAAACATTTTGGACAAACAATTGAACCTTCAATAATTTCTTCGTCTTCAATAAAAATATGAAGATCAAGGGGATGATATTTATCTATTGGACAGGCCAAAATGTCCATTAATTGTTTTTTCATTTCTTTTCAAGTTATAATGAATAATGAGAATTATTAAAAGCTGTCTGGAATTTTTAAAATATGAATATCCAAAACCACTTGATACCAATTTGGACCGATGCTTCGAACAATACGTGAAGTTGAAATATTGAAGTCTATACCTAAACTATTCAATTTTTTACTCACTTTAAATTTTATTTTATCTAATACATAGGATGTTTTTTTTCCATGTTCAAAATCATAATAATGAATCCATCCTCCAGATTTTTTAAGTGAGATTATCGCTGAGGGCAAATATTCAAAAGCTTTCTCGGGTAACGGCATGATAATACGATCAGCCATACTAGACAATTTATTTTTAAGAATTATTTTTGCATCGCCAAGTAATGGAATTACTTTGCCAAAAACTCGATTGATGCGAATATTATTTTTCATGAAACTTATAGCTGTCGGATTGATATCAATTGAATATCCTTTCGTAAATTCGTTCCACTTTGCAATTAATATTGAAAAACAACCAACTCCTGCAAACATGTTTACGATTACTTCTTTAGGCATAACTTTTTGTACTATTCGCCATCTTTCATGTGAAAGTCTAGGTGAAAAATAACATTTTTCAATATCGACTGAAAATACGCAATTATTTTCTTTATGAAAGGTTCGAGTTTTTTTTTCGCCAAGTATATAATCCAATTTTCGAAGTCTAAAAGTTCCCTCGACAGAACTTGATTGAAAAAAGACTGTTTTAATATTTTTATGACTATCTAAAAGAGATTGACCAAAAGTCTTGAGTTCCCTCGAAGTATATGAATTATCAGGAATCGATCGGATTATTACAATATCTCCAATAATGTCGAAAGATTTTGACAAACCAAAATTTTGATAAGGGGAAAAAATGGATTTATTTCTCAAGTTAATACCAAGCCCTAACTTCAATAATATAAAGGATCACAGGAAACATTTAAAAGTAAATTACTTTTCCTTTGTAAAAGTGGTTATGTCAATGGATACAACAGGAATTGTCTATGAGTGCATGAGATGCAGTGCAACAGTCCCTTCTGAAGAATTGGAACTTAGAGGTGGAGAAATTAAGTGCATTATTTGTGGTTATAGAATTCTAAAAAAAGTAAAGCCTCCCGTAGTCAAAAGAATTAAAACTAGATAAAACCCTATCTTAATCTTACATTTACAGAGCCGCTATTTCTAGAAAAAGTCATCATTTCTGAGCCGCTTAAGGGTTTTTCCTCTCAGCTTTATTGCGGGACCAGGAACATTTTCTGGTTTTGTTTCAACTGTCTTGCGTTTAACAGTTTCTCCACAGATTCCTTTAGGTAAAAGGCTCCTTTTATAGCACATTGCATATGTACAATTTTCTACTTCGCACATTTCCTCAGTTGTTTTACACCATACGTTATTTTGTCGGTAGAAAGCCGAATTTTTTAAACATTTGAAAGAATGACAAGTTGGAGAACAATTCTTTGTTTGAGACAAAAATACACCCCCTTGGTA
>JAGXOB010000308.1 GCA_019894735.1 Promethearchaeota archaeon
GTCTTTGCGTGATGAAAGTCCAAACCAATTTCTCCTATGGCTAAATACATATCTTGGTTATTTTTGATAAAATCAATCCATTTTTCCCATTCTCTGTTGTATTGATCTTTAGGGCTATAAGTGACAGTTTGTGGAGCCCAACCGCATGTAAATCCAATCTTCTCCTTATCTTTAACAAATGTTAAAATTAAATTAAGAGTAACAATATCGATCGAGCTGGTTACTAAGTAAACTCCCCCTTTGTCCAAAAAATCTCGATATTGCTGTTCATCTGAAGGTAATCTATCGTTATTTTTAGGTCGAGGAAACGGTAAATGACAATGAACGTCGATAATTCTCAGATTTTCTTCTGGCTCTGGGATGTTGATTTTCTTGGGCATAGAGTTTCACTACAATATTATTGAATTTATTTTATGATAAAATTGTTCTGATAATTTAATCTTTGTTTTAATACTAACTGAGGTTCTGTAATAAAATTTTTAACCAATCTACTTTATTAAGATGATATAATGATTGAAGAATTAAGAGCAAAGCTTAAAGAATTAGATGCAAAAAAACAGGAGTTACAGCCAAAAATCGACAAGATCGATGAAAAAAAAGCTGAAGAAATTTTAGAATTAAACAAAAAATACGATCACATGATTCTAGATGTCAACGTAGAAGTTGAGGCTTTTGAGCAGAAAATTATGGATAATTTGATTGATTTATTTTCAAAGGTTATTATGGACGAATTTGAGCAGAAAAGGAGCACGAGTGAATATTCGTTAACAGATAACTTCAAGCAATTTAGGGATGCTATTTCTGAAATTGAATTTTTTCCAAAAGAATTAGTAGAGAGATTAGACAAAGTTATAGAGGGAGATCTAATCGAAAATGTTGCGTATGATCTTCAGAAGATAGAATCTGAGTATAAAAGATTATAGTTTTCCAAAATCTTTTTTATACAAAACTTTATGTCTTCATACCTTTATTACCCGGTCGGGGGGATCGGTCCGGCGTTATTAACACCTATTATCATAATTATTTCTCCATTGATTTTAACAGGGCTTTTAGCTTTATCAATATATCTGTATGAAAAAAACATAGAAAAACTTCAAGGCAGAATTCATAAAAAACTCGCTAAGTACGACCTCCGACATTTTAAGCTGTCTATATTTGAAGATTTGGACGAAACTAATCGGTAATGATATCTAGATATTAGATTATTAAATATCTAATTTCAAATCTCTTGATATCAATACTACCATAAATATATGGATCTGCTCAATGGAACTATTCGAAGAAGAACTTGAGATTTACAACGCGAAATTGAGATTGTTAAGCTGGTTATATGACGAAATTAAGATACAATCAAATATCTCCAAGGATTTACTTAACGAAAAAGGTCAAAAGTTGCCACTTAATCATTAAAAGCGCTAAATCTCAATAGTAAAAAATAAAGATGTAAGAAAATTGCAAATCTATTCTGTGGTTTGGTTTTTTAATGCTTCAGCTTCGAGCTTTTCTACTTTTTTTCTTAAAGCTTTTATATCTGCTTCATAAGATTTAATTTTACTACTTTTCTCTTTAAGAATATCATCCAATTTCTTGTTTAAAGCTTTCGCTTTTCCCTTAATCAAGTTATCTAATTTTTTCTTTAACGAAGCTACTTCCACATTTAATTTATTCATTTTTTTCTTCCATTCTTTAGATTTTTCTGTAGCTTCCTTTAAATCTACTTCTCCTACTTCGAGTTTAGATTTTGTGTCGTTTATTTTATCGTCAAAATCGGCTTCGATTTCCTTTTCAGCCGAAGCTTCTTTTTTAGAAGCATCCTCTTCAACTCTCATGATTTCGTCTTCCTTTTCCGAAATTTGAGATCTCAAATCTTGCTCTGACATTTTTTTTTCTCGTTTATTTTTCTTATTTCTATATATTTTGATATATTCGCTACCTTAAAAATTATTAAGATTGAATTCTAAATCGCTCTACTTACAGATGATAAAAAGAAAAAAAGGAGATTTTTAGAGTACTGCAATAATCATATTGTATAACCTATTCCAGAGATTCTCCTAAAGCCATTTTAGCTAAGTCACTAATAAAATATGATTTTATTCCTTTAGCAGTAACTTTCCTTTCTAATGTATCCTTACACATAGGGCAATTAAATATACAAACCTCAGCATCGTATTCTACCATATCCTGAACATTTTTATTTTGAGTCTCACGAACAAGACCTTTATGCCCCCTCATTCCAAAAGCAGCAGCGCAACAAATACCATTTTCTCTATCGTACTTCCTAGCAACTCGTTCTACCCCGATAAGCTCGCAAATATTATCA
>JAGXOB010000030.1:0-3072 GCA_019894735.1 Promethearchaeota archaeon
GGCATTGTTTAAAGAAGGTTCGATACCCGCTTATACTTGGCAAAAAGTGGCCGGTAATTTTGTTTTAATTGATTACAACAACGCTGCGGCAAAAATAACACAAGGAAAAGTAGAAAACTATTTAGGAAATAAAGCTACTGAAATGTACAAAGATCGCTTGGACATTTTAAATGATTTAGAGCAATGTTCGAAAAATAAAACACATATTTGGAGAGAAGTTAATTATCGATTTCAATTTTCTAATGAAGAGAAATTTCTACATGTGAATTATAGTTATGTCGATCCAGATTTAATAGTTGTTCGTACTGAAGACATAACAGAAAGAAAAAAAGCAGAAGAGGGCTTAAAAGAATCTGAGCTTAAATATCGTAACATGATTAATAATCTTGATGTCGGTTTTTATCAAGTTACTCTAGATGGAATAATGTTAAATCATAATCCCGCACATAATAAGATTTTAGGATACGAACTTTCAGAAAGTTTAATCGGTAAAAAAGTAACAGATTTCTGGCAATACCCCGAAGATCGAAATAATTACAAAGAACAGATATTAAAGGATAATTATGTTAAGAATTTTATATGCCCGTCTTTGACAAAGTACGGTAAAAAAGTTTATGTTCAATTAAATTCTCATTTAATGTTAGATAAACGAGGGGTTGCGTATGGAATTGAAGGAAGCTTTATCGATATCACAGAAAAATACCAATTAGAAGAAAAACTGAGAGAATCAGAGAGAAAATATCGTAATCTTTATGATAACACGCCATTTTCAGTAGTACTAATTAACACTCAAGGAATAGTTGTTGACATGAACCCAAAAGCAGAAGCAATGTTTGGCTTTTCTCCCGAAGAAATTATTGGCCATAAATTCATGGATCTTTCAGTTATTCATCCAGACTATTTATCTACAATTCTAGAGGTTTTTAAAAAGTTTATAAAGGGAGAAAATTTACATAGGATAGATGTACAAATCCAGAAAAAGGATGGAACGATATTTTGGACAAATTTACAAGCAGCATTAATGAAAATTAATGATGAAACGTTTGTTCAAGCGCTGTTTACAGATATCACCGCAAAAAAAGAGGCTGAGTTCTTAATTGAAGAAGAAGTTAAAAAATTGAAAGAACTTGATAAGATTCGAAAAAACTTAATTTCCAGAGTTTCTCATGAGTTGAAAACTCCACTCGTTTCCGTTAGTGGAGGTTGCGAATTACTTTTGACCCTTTATGGAGATAAATTAAAAAAAGAGGAACTAGAAATACTGGAACTTATTGAGAAAGGAGGTAAAAGATTGAAACATTTAGTAGATAATTTAATCGATATTTCTCGAATTGAATACGACAAGTTCAAACTAATAAAAAAACCAACTAATTTTAGCGCCTTAATACGAGAAATATCTAATGAACTTATGTATTCAATAAGAGAAAGAAATATTAATTTAAAACTTATACTTCCAGAAAATCTTTACGTTGATTTGGACAAAGTTAGGATCGAGCAAGTAATAATGAATCTACTCTCAAATGCCATCAAAAACACACCTCCAAAGGGGGAGATCTGTGTAAACTTGATGAAAAAAGAAAACGTAGTAGAATTATCTATAAAAGACACGGGAATTGGTATAGCCCAAGAAGAGATGGATATGTTATTTACCAGATTTGGCAAATTAGAGCGTTTTGGTGAAGGATATGAATATATCGATATCCAGGGAACGGGATTAGGATTATACATCTCAAAAGAGATCATTGACTCGCACGAAGGGGAAATCAGAGCTGAATCAGAAGGGAGAAATAAGGGAAGCACATTTATGGTAAAATTACCAATCTCGTGATAATAATGGAAAAAAATTCAAAGTTAAAGTAGTTTTGCCATATTATAGCCTTTCTCGATCAAATCATAGTTAAGATTTCCTAATTTTTCTCCCATTTTGTTCACCAGAACATCTTTAAGATTCTCTAAATGTAGATCTGGGAGTGCCTTTGAAAGTAAACCTAAAATCGGAGTATTAATTACGGGATTTCCATCTATCGTTAAATTCTTTTCAAGAGCTAAAAAATTAATATCCGCAACAATCACCCTAGTAGCTTTACTAAGATTATACTCATTTACAAAATATTCGGGATTTTTATTTGAATTTACTATAAACACTCCATTTTTTTCTAAAGATTGAGCTACATCTTTGGTTAAAACACTATCATCAAAGACGATTAAAATATTTGGATTTTCAATTTGAGCACGATCATATACTTTTTCGGATCTAGATAATTTTACGTACGCTTGAACAGGAGCACCTCTTCTTTCTGCACCAAAGGAAGGATATGCTTGGACATCCATGAAATTCCCACTTAAGTATGCAGCTTCTGCTATTATTTCACACGCAGTTACTATCCCCATACCTCCTCTACCATGCAGTACTATTTTTACTAATTCCAACTCGCTCACAAGAAAAACCTGATTTAAATTAACTTTATTTTTAGGAATGAATCTTAGTTTTAAAGAGGTAATCAAAAAATTAAAAACTTTTGTTCTTCTTGAATTTAAAGCTTTATGAATTATTAAAGAATCTCAATTATGATGAAAAGTATAAAGAGTATATTTCATAAATAAGAATATTTATTTGAAAATTATTCTTTGAGCTAAATATTATGATTAACGAAAAAGGTTTTTTTGAAGGAAGAGAGACCAAAAGATTATTCTATCAATACTGGTTACCTGATTCCAGAAATATAAAGGCTTATATAATCGCTCTACATAGTTGGGGAGCTCATTCCGATAGAATGGAAGTGCCAGCGGAATATTTTACAGAAAAAGGATACGCTATTTATGCATTTGATATTAGAGGTCATTGGAGAAATGCAGGCAACAATCCAGGACACATAGATAGCATGGATCATATTCAGAAAGATATCGTATTATTTATTGATTTAATAAAAGAAAGCTCAAAGGATAAAATGATTTTTATAATGGGTCAGTCGTTCGGGGGTTTGATTTCTTTAATGTTTGCTGCAAATCATCCGGCCTTACATGGTGTAATAGCTTCTTCTCCGTTATTGAGATATTCCAAAAAATTATCTT
>JAGXOB010000030.1:3169-24017 GCA_019894735.1 Promethearchaeota archaeon
TACGCAAACACATATCAGATAAAAACAAAATTGAAAAGATTTCTTTGAGGTCCGCTGCTGAAATGGAAAGTGCTATGAAATGGACTATGGATAACGCAGCTAACTTGTTATGTCCAACATTGATTTTACAAGCGGGAAAAGATAATATAGTAGATAAGGATGCATCTAAAGAGTTCTTTGAAAACATTAAAACTAAAGATAAAACATATAAGGAATACGACGGGCTTCTGCACGAATTATGGAATGAAAAAAGTAGGATACAAGTTTTTCAAGATATGTTCGTTTGGATGGAAAAACATCAAAAAAATTAAAATTTACAGAATGTAAAAAAGTAATATCCAGTCATGGATATTTTTTATGCAAGTCTTTAATAAAATCGTCTAATTCTTTCATAGATTTCTTCGCATGAGCTACTTTTCCACATTCATCTTCTAAGTCAAAGCAGGATTTAATGTAAGCTTTATTCATAATTGTTAACATAGATTTAATGAAGAATAAGAATTCTGTTTGGTGTTTAGTTAAAACTTTCAGGAACTTTTTAGTTTCCAAATCGATGGAATCAAGGGGAAAAATGCGCGTTGGAAAATTAATATTTTTAAGCTCTTCTAAACCCGCTTTATCGGCAGTGAATAACATATTTTTAGCGTAAGTTAGCCCGAAACTTAATAATGGCAAGAGTGTTGCTCCCGTTTGGGGAAATGCTGAAATTGCTATCTCTGGAAGTCTTAAATATAATTCTTCCTTTGGTCTGTCTGCAAAAATTCTTAGATCAGACGCTAATATCATCAAAACTCCAAAGCCAACGGCTATTCCTTTAATTTGTGTGATAATTGGTTTCTTTATTAGAAGCATGGTTTCATTTACTTTTCTACCCCATTCTGTAGTTTCAGAAATCTTTTCAGGAGCACCTTGGATTTCCTTTAAGTCATACCCCGCAGAAAAAAAACGTTCCCCAACGCTCTTGATTAAAATACATTTAACCAATTCATCCTCATCGGCCTCTATTAGCTT
Organism: Promethearchaeota archaeon; assembly: GCA_019894735.1. Next base: position 4,181 of record JAGXOB010000030.1, read on the forward strand.
ACTATGCATCGTTTGGAGCATATTGATATTGAAAGCATGTGCTTTATCTGGTCTATTAATAGTAATTGTAGCTAAAGGTCCATTAACTTCGTACAAGATTAATTCTTGATCACTCATAGTATCTCAAACTCATTATAATAAATTTATATTTTATCATGTTTTTAAAGAAATAAAAATTTTTAGAGATTTGCGTGAGAATTATTAAAATTGGATTTAAAAAAAGAACATATTATTAATTTTCTAATAAATACTATAAATTTCTTTTAAAAACTTATAGTCTTGTAATATTTAATTCTAAAAATTGATTCCCTTCTTATAATGTCTAATAATGATTCAACGGATGATAGGAAATTCAAAGATTTAACTCCTATGATGAAACATTGGTACAGTGTAAAAGAAACTCATAAAAATAAATATCCAAACCACATAATTGCGTATAGAATGGGGGATTTTTATGAGTTTTTCTATGAGGATGCTGTAAAAGTTTCTAAACTATTAGGAATTACACTAACGAAACGAAAAGTAGGAAAAGATGCATACCCACTTGCGGGAATTCCTCACCATGCAGGGAATTATCTAAAAAATTTGGTTAATTTAGGACAAACTGTAGTCGTTGTTGACCAATTAGAGGATCCTTCTACCGTAAAGGGTAGAATAGTTAAACGGGGAGTAGTAAGAATAATTTCACCAGGAACCATTACAGAATTAGATATGTTGAAATCTAACGAGAATAATTATATATGTTCAATTGTTAGGGAAAGAGAGGGATATGGCATCGCTTTCGCGGATCTCTCAACGGGTGAATTTGTTGCAACTGAATTTTTAAAGAGCGCCCAAGATTCATTAGAAAAAATACTAAGTGTCTTTTCACAATATGATCCTGTTGAAGTAATCGTACCGACTGAATTAAAGAAAGATGATCATCTCTTTATGTTATTAACTGATTTGAACGACGCTCTAATTAAAACTTATGAAGATTTAGTTTTTGATTACGATGAATCGTATAATTTAATTAAAAGGCACTTCAAAATTTCTAATTTAAATAGCTTCGATTTAGAAAGTAGTAAAATGGCAGTTCAGGCTTCAGGAGGGTTATTAGCATTTTTAAAAGAAACCCAGAGAGATGTAATTCCTAACATCTTCAAGATAACATATATTAGAGAAGAGAAAGTTTTACATATAGATTATATTACGCAGAGAAATTTGGAATTAGTTAACTCTCTTTGGGAAAAAGGGAGGGATACAACATTGTATTCAATTTTTAATCAGACTCACACACCAATGGGGGCTCGATTATTAAAAAAAGTCATTCTCCAACCATTAACAGATCTAGATGAAATAAACCAAAGGATTAATATAGTTCATAAGTTTAAAGAGGATGTTTTCCTAAGATCAGAATTAAGAGAAGAATTAAAAGTTATAGGTGACCTTGAAAGATTTGTTAACCGAATAAATTATTCTAGGAATTCTAACGCTCGAGATTTAATTAACATAAAACGAGCTTTAGAAAGAATACCTAAAATCAAAAAGTTGTTTGAAGAAACAAATATTCCAGAAATCTCAGATTTCAATAAAAAAATAGAAGATTTTAGAGATATTCAAAGTATAATTGAGGTTTCTATCAACGAAAATCCTCCAACCACAATTAAAGATGGTAATATAATTAAATCGGGTTTTAATGAGACGATCGATGATTTAAGGGACATCCTTCAGAATGGAAAAAGTTATGTTCTTAATTATGAGAGAGAACAGAAGAAGAGATGGAAAGTAAATTCTGGCTTTAAAGTGGGACATAATAACATACTTGGTTATTACATTGAAATTACTCTAAGATCATTAAGAGAGATTTCTAAAGTGCCAGAAGAATATATAGAACGCCAAACATTGAAAAATGCAAAAAGATATACCACCAGCGAACTAAAGAAACTTGAAGAAAAAATAGTGCATGCTGAGGAACAAATAAATGAATTGGAATACGAAGTTTTTAGTACAATTCGGGATAAGGTCGTAGGTAAAACTATTAATATTTTAGAAACTGCCAAAAATATTGCTTATATTGATGTTTTAGCCTGTTTTGGAGAAATAGCAGAGAAATACAATTATTGTCGCCCTAAGATGAATAGTGGTGATACAATTATAATCAAGGAAGGACGACATCCCGTTGTAGAGCAGATCAATATTTCTGAAAGGTTTATCCCTAACGATTGTTATTTGGGTACGGAAAAAGAGCAAGTTTTAATAATAACAGGTCCGAATATGGCTGGTAAAAGCACATACCTACGGCAAGTTGCATTAATATGCATTATAGCTCAAATGGGTTGTTTCGTACCAGCTAAATCAGCAAATCTCGGTATAATTGACCATATTTTCACACGCATTGGCGCATCTGACGATTTGGCAAGAAAATTAAGCACGTTTATGATTGAAATGACCGAAACCGCAAAAATATTGAATTTTGTTACAGAAAAAAGCCTTGTAATCATAGATGAACTTGGAAGAGGAACAAGTACCAGTGATGGTCAAAGTATTGCTTTGGCGACTCTTGAAAAATTACACGAGTTAAAAGCGAAAACGCTATTTAGTACTCATTATCACCAACTAACTGAAATAAATTTACCAAGAATCAAAAATTATCATCTTGACATCATTGAAAATGACGATGGTACCATTAATTTCATACGCAAACTACAACCTGGAAGCACTGACAAGTCTTATGGAATTCATGTGGCACGATTAGCAGGGATTCCAGATGATGTTATCATAAGAGCATTTGAGATTCTCGAACAGATTGAGGAAAAAGATCCTTTTAAGGCTACAGTAAAAGAAAATGGTAATGGCGTGAATGGGGGGAAATACCATGATAAATTTACCCAAGAAAAACTGAAAGCACTTGAGCGTGTAAATTCAAATTTAGAATTGAAAAAAAAAGAGCTGACCAAATATGAAGATGAACTTGACAATATAAAAAAAGAAATATCTATAAGATCATTTGAAGTTGAGAAAAATAAAGAACCCTTGACAACTTTCAGTACCCAATCAGAAGCAAATAATAAATCAAAATTAAACAGTAGAAAGGAAAAAAAATACGTTCAAACTTCTTTTTTTAAACCCACAATCATAAAAGAAACGATAAACGAGGAATACTTCAAAGAGTTAATTGAAATAATTGATGAGATTGAGATTAACTCATTAACCCCAATTGAAGCAATGAAAAGGCTTATATTAATAAAAGAGAAATTATCAAGCATTAAAAAGTAAAGATAAGGGGCATTATCCATACTGTAAAGCTTATATAAATATAGAAAAATATTAGGATTAACACAATAATAGTTCTGATTTTTTCTCCCTTCCCATATTGAATAAGACGCTCAAATATCAATATAAACATAAATCCTAAAAACATTAAGTGTGAAGGTTGCACTGCTTTCCATATTATTGGATCGAGAAAAGTCAGACCTTGAATACCGGGAGTGCTATTTGACCAATTATTAAGCATTTGAAAAAGATAATCTGGAAAAATAATATATGGCAAACATAAAATAAAGAAAGGGATAATATAATAAATTAAATCTTTGAATTTGATTTTTTTAACAAGTAGTAAAACGATGATAAATAGAACTGAATTTATTTTTATAGTTGAAAGGGCAAAGAATATCCCAGATACCCACATTTTATCTTTTTCCATAGATGTGTAAGACATTAGTAAGAAGAATATGATTAAGAAGTTACAGTTATTATACCACCCATCTATGAAAAAACCAACGGCTATAGTAAAGTAAAACCACAGCAAATTTGTTCTATTTTTAATTATTTTAAATGCTTTAAGAACAATATAACTAGAGATTACTAGCCGTAATATATCCCATGCATACACACCGATCTCAAAAGGAATCAATCCCATTGGATAAAAGATGAAATACCAAAAATAAAGGTAATATGGGGGCCAATCGGGTACACCCTCTGGTAAGGTAATCTGATCGTAAAAATTAAGCAAACCGTTCTTTAATCCTAATAAAAGTATTCTAAAATCGATATCTCTAGATCCATCTAAAAATAAAGGCAAGTCAATTAAATTTACAACGATTCTGGCAAGGATAAGAAATATCGTAATGGAAATCAGTAGATAAACCATGTTTGTATGGATAGTATAGTGTATTTCTTCGTCCATAATAATACTAAAATTTAATTTAATTGAGATGGTTAGTTTTAAGTATTAATCGAAATTTAAAAGAATTTTGTTGTTGCCCTTCATTATTTCAATACGCTGTATTTATTTAAATCTTAATAGAGTTTTATTTTATATCTGATGGTTATTTGATCCATATAAGCTTTTTAAAATTATATTAATTAACAATGGATTAGGAAGAAGTTGAAAAGAATCAAAATAAAGAAAATAGTTGACGCGGAAAAAATCGCTGCTGGTGAGGTAGTCGAAAGACCGGCAAACATTGTAAAGGAATTAGTTGAAAATAGTATAGATGCTGGAGCGAAAGAAATTCGCATAATAATCAAAAAAGCCGGAAAAAGTTTAATCCAGATTATAGATGATGGCATTGGTATCCCTCCTGATGAGATTGGTATAGCGTTTGAACGACATACAAGTAACAAAATTGTTAATATAGAGGATTTAGAGCATTTATCTACTTTAGGGTTTAGGGGGGAAGCTTTAGCTAGTATTGCAGCAGTCAGCCAAGTTGAGATAATTTCAAGAATTAAAGAAAGAGAAAGAGGAGTGAACTTAATTCTAAAAGATGGCAAAATTTTAGAGAGAAAAGAGGTTTTTTGTCCAGTTGGAACGGATATTAAAGTTAGAAGCTTATTCTACAATATCCCGGCTAGATTAAAGTTTTTAAAAAAAGACCCTACCGAGCTTGGTCATATTACTGACATTATCCAACGCTACGCTTTGGCATATCCTCAGCTTCATTTCATTTATTCCCATAATGATTTAAGTATTCTTAATTGTCCCGCTTTTAACGATTTGAAAACTTCAGTTTTTCATATTTATGGGAAAAAAATAGCGAACTTGATGGAGCCTATTAATTATAAGGAAGATAACTTTAACCTCTATGGATTAATGGGGCATAGTGAGATTTCTAAAAACATTAGAACACATTCAAGCTTCTTATTAAATCGGCGGTATGTTATAAGCGACCTCATATTTAGGGCAATTCAAGAAGCATATAAAGGAACTTTAATGATTGGAAAATTTCCGTTCTTCATTATAAATCTAGAAATTAACCCTGCTGTGATTGATTTTAATGTACATCCAAAAAAGTTGGAGGTACGGTTTGAAAACGAGGATTACATATTCAATAAGGTCTATAATATCGTTCGCAAATTCGTTGAAGAAAAGTTCATAGAAAAAGAAAATACCTACACTTATTTAGAGATTGGTGAGTATAAAGTACCCAAACAGGAAAATGACAAAGAAAAATTGTACCAAGAAACTGAAAGTTCAATTGATGCAATTAAAAGCTATGATAATGATTCCTATGAAAAATTTAAAAGCAATGAAAATACCTCTGTTCGTCAAACTTCAAAATTAGACAAAGAAGTGTTAGAAAAAACTGTTCAGTTAAATTTAACTAACAGTGATGTTGTTACTGAGTCAAGCGATTTATCTTCAGCAGATTCAGTTTTAAGAGGAAATTATATCGATTTGAAAAATTTTCCTAAATTACGATTAATCTCTCGAACGGGTCAGTTAAGTAACAACACATATATTCTTTTAGAAGGAATTAATCAAAATGGCGAGGGGGGGTTTTACATATTAGATCAGCATGCAGCATCAGAACGCGTTAATAAAGAATTCTTCTACGATTTTTACAAGAATTCTGTAAAGACCATACAAAAGTTAATTACTCCTCTTAAAATTGAGGTGAGCTCAAGCGAGAAATTCTTCTTAGAAAGTAATATAAAAGAAATAATAAAATTAGGTTTTGATTTTGAACATTTCGGGGGGAATACATTTGTTTTAAGAGCAGTTCCTATAATCATGGGAAGAAGTCCAAAATTGCATATTATTAAAGAAATCATCAGCGACATAACAGTTATTGGAAAGGATAAGAGCTTTTCAGATAAATTAGAGGAAATCATAAATTATTTAGCGTGTCACAAAAGTATTCGAGGAGGAGATGATATGTCGTTACAATCCATTAGAAAATTAATTATTGACTTAGCAAACTGTAAGGATTCTTTTCATTGTGCACATGGAAGACCAACACTCAAGTTTTTCTCATTTAAAGAGCTGGATAAGCTTTTTAAAAGAACAGTTTGAGGGTGTAAAAAAAATAAAAATTAGACTTTTTAAGAATATTTTGTTAAAATATCACGCTTTACTGAACGCTATTCCTTCAATTCCTTGGATACCTTCGACCTTTCCAAGTAATTCTTCAACCCTATCGGTACCTCCCCATTCCTCAGGGTACCTAATTCGCAATCTTGCTTTTTTCAAACCAAATGCAACAGGTTTTATTTCGTAACTCTCAATAACAGCATTATCAGGAAGTACATTTTTTAATTTTGAAACGAAATCTTCAAAATCTAAATCAATTTCTTCTGGTACTACATCTATCAGTGCTACAAATTCTCCCATTTTATGTACACACTTTATTTTTTTATTTAAGGGCCTTCAAATTCACAACGAAGACATTTATATGTGTTTCCCATAGTTCTGCAACGCTCACATCTCCAAATAGTAACATCTCCACACTGAGGACAAGGAAAATGTACTGCAGCTTCATAAGGGGCTATAGGCCGTCCACAAGAGAAACACAAGTTTTTTTTATAACTTGACATCGTTATTATTATAAGTCTTGGTTAACTGTAATGGATTATAAAATATCTTATAACTTTAATTATTTTCGATTTTAAAAACTAATTTTTATCCAAATTTCCACAGAAATATTCGTAATCAATATTTATATTAATTCACATAATAATAATTATAAAGCTTATTTTATTTTACAAAAGTTATTCTTTTTGAAAAGTACGATGCCAGAGAATAAAGTGAAGAAATATTTTAGCCTAATAGAGGCATGGGCTTGGTGCGAAATTTGTACCGAAATGGTTAATATCAGGGTAGATAAGGAAGAAATCAAAGCTGGATTGAAAATGGGAATTTACACAAAAGAACATAAACATATAAATCCTAATCCTGATCTTGAAGAAGTAGATGATGTTTCCGCTCAAGAGCATACAGTTTATATATATATTGACGAAAATTATGATATTACAGGTGTACGATCGTTTTTTGGAGATTCACCAAGTATGAGTGATGTCGGAGGAACTGATATCGAACCAGGTGGAGAAGTTAAGATTCCTATTGTAGTAAAGGAAGTACAACCTATGAGTGTTCAACTAGGGATGATTTCGATGGAGGAGTTTAAACTTTTGAAGGTGTGTGATGGAATGAATTCAGTAGAACAATGTGCTGAGATAACTCAGAACCCTATCGATGAAATCGAAAAAATGTTGGATAAATTAAGGAAGAAAGGATTAGTAAAAGTTATTAAAAGAACATCTGAGTGATGAGAAACAGTTATCTAACCCCTTCTTTAGTTCAACTATCATGAAAAAAGAGTTAAAATTTTTCAAAAAACTATTTTCTTTAATTCCTGGAAGTATTTTTGGATTACTTTCTTTCGGGATAAGTTAATTTACTCATTTGCTCGGAGTATTATTATATCCTAATTATGATATGACAACGATTACAATAAGTTTTTTAGGAGACGGATATGGGGGGTTAATCTACCGTGTTGGGTTAATTTTAACGGGGATTTTTGGTATTCCTTTCTGCGTTTATATTACAAAATCCTTTGATAATGAAAATACGATTGAACCTATCAGAAAATTGGCATTATTAGGTTCAATAATTTATTGTATTTCTTTAATATTTGTTGGCTTTTTTGGGGAAGTAATGTTGTAGTTTCTATTATCCATGGTTTAAGCGCATTTTTATGCTGGGTTGATGGTTTGATGTTCATAAGTCTTTTTAGTATTCTGATGTTAAAAGATAAGAGATTTCCAAAATTAATTGCATTTTTTGGGTTTATAATTGCAGGAACTTTCTTAATACACTTGACAATTCTCAGCTCAATAACACAATGGATTATGACTTTGTCAATAATGTTGTGGGTGTGGATTATTTCCTCTTATATGCTATACAAACAATTTTAGCAAAGAGAATAAAATTAAAAATAAAAGGATAGGTTAGAGTAATCCTGTAAATTTCATCATTTTCCGAGTTATAGACTCGAAAATCTCTTCTACTTTATCACCGGTTTTAGAAGAGCATTCAAAATATCCTTGTAAATTATATTTTTCAGATAGTTCATTAGCGTCCTCGGTTTCAACAGATCGCTTTTCTTGGAGATCTAATTTCCCTCCAACCATAATAATCGGTATTTCTAGTTCTTTATCTCTAACATTTTTCTCAAAGATAGAAAGCCAATCATCTACATTTTTTACGCTGGTATATCGAGTTATATCAAACATAAATATCCCCCCATCAGCACCTTTAGCAAAACTAGGTAATAGTACTTTAAAGCGTTGTTCTCCCCCAAAATCCCAAATTCGGATAACTATTTTTTTTCCATCTATTTCTAAGTCTTTCACATAAAAATCAGCACCAACAGTCATTTTTATGTCTTCGTCAAATATTTTTGTGAGATATCTATTGACAAGGGTAGTTTTTCCTACGCCACCATCTCCAAAAATGCATAATTTAAACGCACCTTCACGATCTGTCATTTTTAAAACCTTGGTTAAATAATAGTATATTTAATGTCTTATTGTAAAGTTAATATTTTTATTATATTTAATTGTAATTTTATCTTCTTTATAAAGAAATCATCTAATATGTAGAACAATTATCCCTTCAATTTCATAAAGTATCATTGCAGAAGAAAAATAATAAATAATATTTAAGATAAAAGTAAAATTATGTCTGATCAAAAAATTTACCACAAATATTGGCCAAATGGAGTTCCAAAGGAAATAGAAATTCCTAATAAAAATTTAATAGATTTTCTCGAAGATTCTGCGAAATTGTATCCTAATAATGTTATAACTTATTTTATGGGGTTCGAACTCACCTATTCTATGTTACTTGATATTGTTTATCGAGTAGCAACAAAATTAACCGAACTTGGTATAAAAAAAGGTGATTGTGTAGCAATCCAATTTACCAATAATCCAGCTTTTATTGCTTACTATTACGGTATTTTAAAAATTGGTGGAATAGTTACTCCAATCTCGCCATTATTTAAACAACTTGAGATTAAACGACAACTAAACGACAGTGACGCGATAGTTTATATCGGTTGGGAAGGTTTTTCAGGATTAGTAGATCCTATTATCGGCGAAACTGGTGTAAAGCACAAGTTTTATAGCAATCTTTCGCCCTATTTATCGCCTGATCCTATGGCACCTCCTGAATTTTCCATGGGAGGTGAACCTATGATTGAAGATTTAATACGGGAAACTAAACCAAATCCACCAGAAGTTGAAATAGCTCTGGATGACTTAGCTCAATTACAATATACAGGGGGAACAACGGGGTTTCCTAAGGGGGCAATGTTAACTCACGGAAGTATTGCAGCCAATATTTTCCAAGCTGAATCGTGGTTTGTTGAAAAGGAATTAGGTAAGGAAGTATTACTGGCAGCTTTACCATTTTATCATATATATATGGGGTTCATGATGAACATGTGTGTCCATAATGGGTGGAAATTAGCATGTGTCTTCAATCCGCGGGAAGCTCACGAAGTCATAGAAGTAATCGAAGCGACTAAAGTTACAGTTTTTCCTGGAGTAGCTGCTATCTATAATAACCTAAATAATTATGAAGGAATCCAAAATCGCGATATGTCAAGTATTAAATATTGCCTAAGTTCAGCGGGACCCCTCCCAGACGATGTGAGGAAAAAATTCGAAGATTTAACAGGGTCCAAACTCCGAGAAGCATATGGATTGACCGAAATGTCCCCTGCCGTCACAGCAAATCCTTTTGAAGGTAAATTCAAAGTAGGAACGATTGGAATGCCATTTCCTAACACAGATGTAAAAATTTGCGATTCAACGGGTAAAACGCTTGGAATTGGAGAAGTGGGAGAACTAGTAACAAGAGGTCCACAGATGATGAAGGGATATTATAAGAGGGAAGAGGAAACTAATAACACAATCAAGGATGGTTGGTTATGGACTGGCGATCTAGCTATAATGGACGAAGATGGTTATTTTGTTATTAAGGCCCGGTTAAAGAATCTAATCAAATATAAGGGACATTCTGTTTATCCATCAGAAGTAGAAGATCTATTGTATTATCATGAAGCTATTGAGGAATGTGGCGTTATCGGAATAATAGATGATGAAGGAAAGGAAAATATTAAAGCTTACATTGTAATAAAGAAGGATTATAAAGAAAAAGGAATTAGTGAACAAGATATTATCGATTGGGCAAAAGAAAACATGGCTTTTGATAAATATCCTCGTTTTGTTGAGTTTATTGATGAAATTCCAAAAACAGTCGTCGGAAAAGTGTTACATCGAGAATTAAAAGATTTAGAAGCGTTAAAAAAGTGATTGCGTAGAAACAAACTTAATAATTTTTATTTAAATATTATTTATCTTTATTTATCAGATAAAACTCACTATTTCTGTTAAAAATATTTGCGTATAACCAATTTCTTTTATAAACAATTACCTATATTTTTTTTAATTAAAAATTTTTTCATTGTATTAATGATGGAAGAAGCTATTTTTGGAGCCGGTTGTTTTTGGGGAGTTGAATCTAGATTTGAAAATGTTAAAGGTGTAATTGAAACTGAAGTTGGATATACTGGAGGGACTACAAAAAATCCAACCTATAAAGACATCTGTACTAATAAAACAGGACATGCCGAGGTAGTTAAAGTTACCTTTGACGCTTCGATTGTATCTTACGATGAGTTATTGGAAATCTTTTGGGATATTCACAATCCTACTACGCTTAATCGTCAAGGCTGGGACATTGGAACTCAATATAGATCTGCTGTGTTTTATAGTAATGAAGAACAAAGATTGTCTGCATTAAAATTAAAGGAAAGGTTAGATAAATCAGGAAAATATGAGAAACCAATTGTGACTGAAATTATTCCTGCTGAGAAGTATTATAAAGCGGAAGAATATCATCAAAAGTACAACGAAAAAAACAAAAGGTCAGTATTTTCTATCTAAATTCAATTATTTAGTTTAGAGTTTGCAGCTTTAAAATAAGTTTTTCTTTATGTCTTTCCCATCCCTTATCAACCGTTTTTCTTATAACCTTTTTAGCGATTTTTTTTACTGCATATCTATTCACTCGAAGTCCAAGTTTGCCATATACTTTTTCAGTAATCAGAGTTTTTAAGAGTTCCTCTAATGAACCACCTTTCGAAGCTTTATCAATAAATAACGCAAAAACTTTTTCAACAGCATTATCAATTTTTTGTCTTAATTCTGAAGAGATCTCTTCTTCTATATTTAACACCTCTTATTATCCACTTTCAGAGTCTAAAAAATCGTAAAAGTAAATAAAATATCTTAAAACTTGTATAAAAAATTAAACGAATCATAACCAATTAATAAATACACTTTTTTTATGGATAATCTTAAATTATTTTATGTTAAATCATAGATTAATAGATCCACCCCGTGAGCCCGAAAAGTTTGTCAAAAAAGCAGTTCAATTTTTACAAAAACATGCGATAAATAAAAAAGTGTTCTGTGCCCTTTCAGGCGGGATCGATAGCTCTGCAACTTATCTTCTGCTTAAAGAAGCTGAAATCGAAACAATTCCAGTTTTCATAGATCACGGACTTATGCGAATAATCAGAGGTAAAGAAGAAAGAGAACATATTAAAAAACTATTTCCTGACGTTTTAGTTGTAGATATAAGAGAAACTTTTCTACCTCAGATATTTGGAGAAGAAGATGCTGAAGGTAAAAGAAAATTATTCAAAAAAGCATACTCCGATACCATAAGTAGAGTAATTAAAGAAGAGAATTGCCAATTATTAGCTGATGGCACCATTTTACCAGATATAGAAGAGAGTTTTGGTGTGAAAATCTCTGATCTGAAAGAAACTATGTCATTGGAAGAAGAATTATTACTAAAAGCTAAAAATCCCCAAGGATTTGTTAAAAGCCAGCATAATTTAGAGATTGAATACGATGTAGAAGCTACAATCCAACCAGTTGCTAGCCTTACCAAACCAGAAGTTAGAAAAACTCTTGAATATTTTAATATGCCTAAAGAATTAGTATTTAGGAAAGCTTTTCCAGGACCTGCGCTCTCAGCGAGGATTATTGGTCCGGTAACCATAGAAAATCTAAAATTTGAGAAAAGAGTTCACGATGTCGTAGAATCCGCTATTAACGATTATTATACAGAAAAGTATGGGAAACCAATGATTATTAACGAAAAAGGAGAGCAAGAACCGTTTCAAGCGTTTGCTGCAACAACTACGGATGTTTTATTGCGAAAAGTAACGGGAATTATTGATGGACACAGGACTTACGAAGTACCGTTATCGATTAAGGGTGAATGGGATTTTGAAAAATTAGTCCATTTTTCTTCTCACGTGAAGGGATATGCAAGAATTCTTTACGAACTTCACGAAAGCAACGAAGGTATTTATGACGTAATAATTCGTTCGATAAATAGCATAGATGCAAGAACGGCAAGCGTTACAAATTTACCAATAGACTTAATTGAAGAATTAAAGTATAAATTATTGGAATTCCCAGACACAAAAGATATATATTTTGATATTACCGGAAAACCTCCGGGGACTATTGAATATGTCTAAGAATGATTAAACCCTTAAAATCAATCTGCTGTAAAATAAAGTTTGAATCTTGAAGAAAATACAGAGGAATAAGATAGATTAGGTTATTCTATCGAAAGATAAAAGGAAATTTTAAGTTTCCCATAATGCGTCTTTGTTTTGTTCGATCTCATCAATGGTGGTAGGTTTCAAGGGATCGAAAAGGAAAATTCTTTGTCCCATAATGAGGTTCATAAAAAAGTATTGGAGATGACAAGAACTTCTGTAGATACTGTAAAAAAATTGAATAAAATGGTCAATAAATTACTTTCTTCAGAAGAAGAAGAGATTCACAGTTTAGGTGAAGAGGTAAACACTCTAGAGCATAAATGCGATGAATTACATTTTGCTATAAATAGAATATTAGTTCACAGCAATCCTGACATCAATCCCTTTAGTGCTATTGAAATTCATAATTGCATAATAGAAATTGAAAACATTAGTGATAACGTTGAGGAGGTAGCAGATTATATTATAATGTTGACAGTATCAAAGAGAACTTGAGTAATAATAAAAAATTTAAAGCAGGCTCTACTAATGTAAAATTTTTAAAGAAGATTTTAATTTATAGAGCTTTTGTTGATAATCTGGACAAATTTTAAATTCAGGAAAATTACACAAGTTTTCAATCTTAGGAAGGATACATTTATGCGAAAAAGGGCACGATAGAATGTTCCTTTCAAGGTCAAAATTTAATTCGCTAATTATTATAACAATCACTTTTTGTTTATTTTTGAAGGAAAGTAATACTTCTATTTGTCCATTATATCCTTTCAAAGAAATTAAAAAAATCTGACTGAGTGAGTTTATTAATTTTTAAGAAAAGAGGTTTCAAAGCTACAAAACAGTGGTGAAAAACAGATTAATTTCTATTTAATAATATCGGTTATAAAACACGTTTCAATTATCTTAATTCCCGTTATTTGTGATATTTTCTCCTCTATTAACGGATTAAAATTTTCTATTGAATCAATATCAACTTTCAAAAGTAAACCACAATCACCTGATAACCTCCATAAACTTGAAATTTCCTCAATATTAGTTAATTCCTTCAAAATTCTTTTGATATCCTTGAAATCAGGTTCAATTTTAATGGTTGCGTTAATTTTTTGCTTTGTATCAATTTCATAATCCACAGTAAATTTCTTAATTATGCCATCTTCAACGAGTTTTTTCACCCGTCTTCTTACTGTTGCTTCTGTTTTCCGCACACTTTTGGAAATATCATTATAAGACAATCTACCGTCTTCTTTAAGTAGGTCCAAAATTTTAAGGTCAATTATATCCATTTTGATCAAATCGACAAAATTCGAGATATTAAATTCAAAAATTTAATTGTTTTTAGTTTTAGAATCTTATATTTTTCTAGTTATAGAATATGATTTTTCATTTATTAATTCATTGCTACTGATGAGGATATGTAAAATTATCTATTTCATCTATCTTCCTAAAGATATAATTTAGAGTTATTATTGGATATATGATAAATTAATGATCGATATTAGAATTTAAATGATCTAATATTAGAAAAAGAAAGATTAATATCAATATTTCATATTTCTAAACATAGAAGAATTTAGAATTAAAATTATTTTTAAATATTTAAATTCTGGATTTAATCTGAAAAATATAGTATAATTATTATTGATGATAAAATGAGTGAAAAGCAATATGATTTAGCGATTATTGGTGGAGGACCAGGGGGTTATCATGCGGCTATTAGGGCGGCTCAATACGGAGCAAAAGTCGCTTTAATTGAAAAAGACAAATTGGGGGGTACTTGTCTTAACTGGGGTTGTATCCCTACAAAAGCTTTATACGCGTCTGCTCATTTAATTGAAAAAATTAAAGAAGCTCATGAATTCGGAATAGAAATATCTGAGTATAATTTAGATTTTGCTAAAGCTGTCGAAAGAAAAAATAAAATAGTAGAAGAATTAGTTGGTGGAATTGAGCAATTAGAGAAGGCTTGGAAAAATGATGTGTATAAAGGTCATGGCAAAATTATAGGGGGTGATATTAATAGTGGATTTGAGGTCTCGGTTGAAGGCGAAAATAATGCAGTAATTAAAGCAAAAAGAGTAATTATCGCAACAGGCTCCTCACCTGCTCTAATTCCCGCCTTTAATATTGATCATGAAAGGATTTTAACAAGTGATGATATCTTACATCCTGATTTTAAAACTGTACCTAAGAGACTTTTAATCATTGGTGCAGGTGTTATTGGCTGTGAATTTGCTAATATTTTTACGAGATTTGGTAGTAAAGTAATTATACTTGAATATCTTCCCTCCGCAATTGCTACAGAAGAACCTATGATTGTAAAGGTTTTACTAAAAAAGTTTGAAGAATTGGGAATTGAACTCTATACTTCGCAAAATGTATTATCTGTAGAAAATACGGGTTCTGGAGTAAAGGCGACAACCTGTAGTGCATCCATTCTACGAGATCACACAGATTCTGCCGAAAAATCTATCTATGAAGCTGATTTATGTCTTGTATCCATTGGACGAGCAAAAATATCAAAAGATCTTGGATTAAAAACACTTGGTATAGAAACTGACCGTGACGCTATAAAAGTCAATAAAAATACATTAGAAACTTCTGTGAAAGGAATTTATGCAATTGGAGATGTCACAGGAGGACTTATGCTTGCTCATGTAGCCAGTTATGAAGGTGATATCGCAGTTGCAAATGCTTTAGCCAGTATTGGAGATTTTCCTGTTAATGATATGAAACCTGATTACACTGTAATTCCAGCAACAATTTTCACAACCCCAAATATAGGGTCTGTAGGCTATAGAAGAAAAGCTGCTAAAGATATGGGAATTGATGTCTTGATGGGTCAATTTCCTTATCAATCACTTGGTAAAGCTAAATGTATGGGTGAAGAAGAAGGTTTTATTATGGTGCTTGCCGATAAAAACACATATAAAATCATTGGTGCTTCTTGTATTGGAGCTGAAGCACCCGAATTAATATCTGAAATTGCTCTAGCAATGCAACATGGATTAACAATCCATGATGTCGCAGAGACAGTCCATAGCCATCCTACAATATCTGAAATGGTGTTGGAAGGTTCTGAGTCTGTCGTAGGTAAAGCAATCCATAAAAAAGGACGTCCTATTCACGACTAAACTAAAATTAGTATTTCTTTTTCCTTTTTTTAAAAAAAAATTCCTTTGTTTCTATTCTTTTAAAATAAAACATTTCATAAGTAGAAGCTTCCTATTCATCATTAACTCTGTTTTTAATTCTGATTTTGATCAAAAGCTAATATTATTTGAATGATTTCGACACTTTTAGTCGTTTTTCGTTATTAAAATCTAGTGTAATTTAACATAATATTCCATGGTTTTTCAATAAGTGACTACTATCAAAAATTATATATGATTATTATCGTCGTTAGGCGACTAATCCCATCCATCTTATGTCCATTATGATGCATAGAAATAAGTGGGAACCGTCATGTTTATATGTGAAAATTTACATAATATTATTGAGGTGAGTAAGTTAAAATGAATAGTTTTAGATCGAAAGAAAAAGCTGAAAAGAATTTTGAAACCATAAAGGACGCCGTAAAAGGTTTATATGAGGTTTTAGATCTTTCCCTAAGTGAAGATGATTTTTATTATGAAGTTGGTAAAGATAATATTACAGCAATTTATAAAAATCTCATTGAATTATTGTTAAACGAGTATGGGCTTCGACAACTCTTAAAGAAGATCCAAAACTCAGAAGTAGATTTAAATGTCGTGCTAAACGAATATTTGGCTAATATGTAAGTTATTTTTCTTTTTTGGTTATTTTTTCAAATTACACATTTATTTTATTCCAATACCAGTTCCCTGACTTCGCCCGTTGAATACTCACCTCACTCACTGTCCAACCCTCGTTCAAGGAGATATCAGGGAACTGACCCTTTTACTTTTTCTCGGAATATTTAGACTTCACTGAAAAATAAAATTAATTGAAAAATTTTTACTCAGAACCTAAATGCTTGTCTAAATTAATGACTAATGGAACCTCTTTCTCATTCTTTCTAATAACGACTCTTAAAACTCCACCTTCAATTGTAGCGGACACAGGTTCAATCTTAGACACTTTTTCCTTTGTCTTTGATTCTAAACAAGTGTGTGCCTCGTTAAAAACATAACATTTAGTACAACAGAATCCTATGGGCAGGTATCCTACTATGGAACATTGGTCATATGCTTCACAATTACAATTATTACACATTTTTTTTATCACTTATTTATTTTTTATTTATTTTTTGTGAAATTTTTTTTTATTTTATAAATGGTTATTTCCATAATATTATTATATGATGTTTTCATATTTAAGGATGATCATTCTTCGACATTTTCTGTTTTGAAAAGGATATATTCGCAAAATTTCGATCATGTGATGCTGTTTTCAACACATCGATCTTTAGAATTGATCATTCATAGTTCAAAAGAGCAATTTTATCGAAACCCGATGGTTAAAATCGCTGTAATCGATCATTACTATTTTTATGATCGATCGTCAAAACTATATCTGAAAGATTACAACATTTTAGACAGATTTTGATCACCCTTGATCATCAAACCTATTTTTAATTAAGTTTTCTAAAATAATAGATGTTAGAAATTATTAAGAATAAAAGAAATAAACAAGGAGGGTAATTGGGTGATCAAAATAGAACTAATATGTGCGGTTTTGATAATATAAAACAATTATAAACGATTTGGTTATTGAAATTTACTAAAAAATTTATTAAATCTCTTTTATTTTTCTAATTATCTAGTAGATGGATAATAAAACTTTTAGACATGTCTGTAATAAATTTTGAGTTTCGAAATGAAGTATTAAAACATAATGCTTCTTTAAACTACTGCTATCAGTGTAGTACATGTAGTGGTTGTTGCCCGGTTGCTCTGATAACTCAAGGTGGTTATAATCCTAGAAAAATTATAGAAGAAGCGATTTTAGGGTTACAGGATAAATTAATAGAAAAGCAAGATCCTAATCCTTGGCTTTGTTCAACCTGTCAGACATGCGTTGAGCTATGTCCTCAAAAGGTTGAGATTACTGAAATTTTTACATTAATAAAAAATAAATGTTTTAATACTGGCAAAGTTCCTGAAGCTTTTATTTCACAGGGGAGAGCTGTTTTAGAAAATGGAGTTGCACTTCCATATTCAAAAGCGATTATTACCAGACGGGAGAAATTGGGACTTCCTTCCATAAAAACAGCACCAGTTGATGAAATAAAGAAAATCTTAAAAGAAACTAAATTTGAAAATAACATTCCAAAGGAGGGAGCATAAATTATGTCTTATGATTTATTTTTAGGGTGTGTAATTCCGGCAAGGCTTCCATTCTTAGAAGCATCTTCAAGAAAAATATTTGAAAAACTTGGTATTAAATTGAATGATGTTGATGGGTTCAGTTGTTGTCCTGATCCTACGGGCATAGAACTTATAGATCATAAAACCTGGTTAGCTTTAGGAGCAAGAAATTTAAGTTTATCAAATAATAATAGAGGAATTATCTCTTTTTGTTCGGGTTGTGTTGAAACTCTTAAAGGAGTTAATTACTATATAAACAAGGATTCTGAAATAAAGAATGAAGTAAATAAAATCTTAAAGATTGTTGGCAAAAAATATGAAGGTAAAACTGAAGTAAAGCATTTCGCTCAGGTTCTTTATGAAAATCTTGATAAAGTAAGAGAGAATGTGAAACATCCTTTAACTGGTTTAAAAGTTGCCGTTCATTATGGATGTCATTATTTAAGACCTTCTGAGATTATTAATTGGGATGATCCTTTTGAACCAACCACTATAGATGAAATTGTTAAAGCTATAGGTGCTGATTCTATAGATTATGAATTAAAGATGGAATGCTGTGGAAATCCTCTTGATAAATCGGATAAAGAAATTTCTCTCCAAATGATAGATAACAAATTCAAGTCAATTCAAAAAGCTGGTGCGAATTGTATTAGTCTAGTATGTCCAGCTTGCTTTCAACAATTTGATTTCAACCAACGAGAACTGAGTAAAGAAAAAGAAAATGGTTTTAATTTCCCCGTTTTCTATCTCTCAGAGTTAGTAGCCCTCGCATTTGGGTTCAAACCTGAAGAATTAGGAATGAGCTTTCATCGAGTTCGATCTAAAGAATTATTAGAAGGATTTTAGAAATTAAGAAAAGTTATATAATAAATTTATAAACTTAAAAATAAGAATTGGTAGAAAAATGGGATTAGTAGATATAAAAACATTCAGAAATTTGGAAGATGATGTAATCTCAGTTAATAGATGTTGTGCTTGTGGCGCTTGTATAGCATATTGTGAAAACCAAGTATTTAATGTTATTGAGATGGAAAATTACATTCCTAAGTTTAAAACTGATAAAAGTGTTGAAAATTGTAAAGAATGTGGGTATTGTTATTATATTTGTCCGCAAACAGAACCATTATTAGATAAATTAAAAGAAACACACTTAGTTAAAGATGAACTTGGTAATATAATTGATATATTTGCCGCCAGGACAACAAATATAAAAATTAAAGAAGTTGGACAAGATGGAGGCATTGTATCAACTCTTTTAACATATTTATTTGATACTAATAATATTGATGCCGCAATTGTATCAGAATATGATGATAATTTTAAACCAATACCCAAAATAATATACAGTAAAGAAGATTTAGTAAAATCAGCAGGGACTCGATATTCGATCTCATCTAATATTTTACCATTAAAGGATTTAACTCAAATCGCAGAAGACATCATTTTTCAAAAGAAACGCATTTATGATACCGATCAATTACGAATTGCTTTTATTGGGACACCGTGCCAATGTAGAGCTATTAGTAAAATGAAGCTTTTGAATATTAAACCTGCACATGTTATAAGTATAGTAGTTGGTCTTTTTTGTTTTGAAAATTTTGATTATGATAAATTGATGGATACATTAAGGTCAAAAACGCAAAGAAATCCTTC
>JAGXOB010000309.1 GCA_019894735.1 Promethearchaeota archaeon
TAAAATACAATATATCAAAAATTAAAAATAATAAAATGATAAAATTATGAAAAGAGAATTTGCTGTAGTAGGAATATTAGCAGGTCTTGTATTAGGATTCGGTCTTGGATGGTTTATCCCTCCCCTTCTAGAAACAGGACCTAGAACTTCATTACTCTCTCAGATTCAATCACGAGGCTCAATTATTATAGGAACTAGCTCTGATTGGCCACCGTTTGAGATTTATAATGTTACTACCGACCAATATGAAGGATTCGATATTGATCTATGCGACTTAATTGCTACGGAAATCGGCGTTACTATTGAGTGGGCAGATATGGACTTTGGACCTCTAATAGATTCTTGTCTCGCAGGCACGATTGATATGATTGCAGCCGCCATGTTTGCCACACCCGCACGTGGAGAACAACTCGCATTTTCTATGGGATATATTCGAACAAATATGGTTATGGTGGTCTTAGAAAATTCTACAATTACTGTGAATAATTATACGGACCTATTAGGATATGAAGTAGACGTACTATCGGGTACTGCTGAAATGTGGGAATTAGATGACGCAGGTATACCCTATAATGATTACCCTAAAGCTGATGTAATGGCCACAAATCTCGTTGCAAACTTTTCCCAAGTAGCTTTCGTAGACGAACCAGTCTTTGATATCTGGGCAAAAATATACGACTTCAAAGTTGTTTATACTGTGCTTGCTGAACCTTGCTCTTTGTTTACCCGTTGGGACGAACCTGAACTGATGGCAGTAATCAATAAAGTTATTCTAGAATCCTATTCAGATGGAACCCTTGATGCCCTCATCGATGAGTGGTTTACATAAAAAAGATTCAAAAATCCCTTACCACTTATTTTTCATTATTGTGGATAAGTCACCTACGATGCTGTTGTTTACTGGCTTAAGTTTATCGGGATCTTTTGAACAGCGAGTATCCCAAACTAATTTTTTTTTTTAATTAAAAGTCTTAAATTTTAGAATCAACTACCACATTTTTCAAAATTTCACCCAAGTCTCTGATTAAAAATTACTAGATTACAACCGATAAATTATAAAAAACTGTTATTATTATATGATAACAATGATTTTTCAAGTAGAATTGGAATTTATAGGTTTAATTATTGGGATTATCAAAACAATAACCGTTCCCATTATCATCTTCATAATCGGGATATACACTATGAGATGGTATGCCAAGAAAAAGAGGTGGGACGGTTCTATCAAGATTGCTATTATAACCAATATCATATTACTCATACCAAATATTCCGATTAATCTTCTATTTTACTTCATTTTTGGTGATAATCTTATTACAAACATAATTAGTTTAGTAATTAACATTACTATTGGGATTATACCTGTTATGACTCTTTATCGAAAGAAATTCTGGGATTCACTTCTGTTTAATATCGTCATTCAACTCATCCTTTTTCCTACAACTCTCATATTGAGTTTCGCTATAGGATTTATCCTACCTTTAATATTTTTTCCAGACATGACTCTTAATACAATTACCATTATATGGGACATTTTTTCGCTTATTATTATAAATGGATTGGCAATAACTCTGTTCTTGACTGCCATAGGTCTATTGGGGGGTTTTATATTGGGTTTATCTCTAGCACTCATGCGAGTCTACGGGAGTAAAGAACTTACTTGGTTTGCAAGTGGCTACGAAAAGTTATTTCGTGGTATTCCAATTCTAATCTTGATTTTTATCTTCGCTTTCGGAATGCCTGATTTATTTTGGTACATAGCTCACCCGCTTAATAGAGTCCAAGCGAGTGTTATATTAGCACTTGCACTTCGTAGTGGTGCATACCAATCCCAGATTTTTCGCGGAGCTATACTATCCGTTAATTTAGGACAGATGGAGGCTGCTCGAGCGTTGGGAATGAGCCGGTTAAGTTCTCTCCGGCATGTTATATTACCCCAAGCATTACGGTTAGCGGTTCCAGGTTGGTCTAATGAGTATGCTATAGTGATTAAGGATACATCTTTCGCCTTTGAGGTTGGTATTATTGAAATGACCAAATGGGCTTATCGGTATGGAACAAATTATCCAGAACTTTGGATATTATCAATGTCTGTACTCGCAATCACTTACTTCCTTTTTACTTTTCCTGTTACGAAATTGTTTGGTGAACGACAAATTAAAAAATTAAAAGATTTAGGTATTGGTGGTGGTTAAAAATAACTGAACTTGTGCTAGAGTTAAAAAATGTATGGAAATCATATGAAAAATTGCAAGTCCTTAAGGGTATTTCATTCAAAGTATTAGAACGAGAAGTTAAAGTTATCTTTGGAC